>CACYCD010000202.1 GCA_902772755.1 uncultured Ruminococcus sp. | reverse complement strand
ATAAAATATGGGACGGGTCACCATGGTTCTCAGCGGACTTGATTCCAAGCCAATGTTGTATTCATAATAAAGTATGATTTCCATAATAAAGCTGAACAGGAACAAAAGTATAGCAACAATCGGAAGAATAAACGACGCTCTCGGATAAAGCGGAAGATCCTTGATAATAAAGGTATAATAGATCAACAGTATCAGCAGTGCCGCAAGCGTCATAAAATATGCACCGCAGTACAAAACAGTATACATTTTTGAAAAATCAAAATATGCCGCAGCCCTGTCTATCAATCTCAGCTTTAGTAAAAAAATCAACAGTAGGGAAATCGTGCCCAAGGTTCTGCGTAACCTTACAATGCGAAAATTTCTTGCTCTAAAGCTCACAGTCCACGCAAAAGCCGTAAGCACACCAAACAGAACAATTAACAGCACAGTGATAAACTGACCCTCGGGGGGCAGTGCACTGCCGTTTCTGATGATAACAAAGAGATTGTATGCGGAATATGCGGCAAAGAAAACGCCGGTAAGCGTTATGATAAACCATCTAAGGGTAAGCCTTTGTTTCATAATTTCCTCCAAAATACAGCAGTGTAAAAACAGACAAACCCTAAAACCAAGAGCCTGACAGCGGTTTTATATCCACGGCATAAAACTCACGGTAAGCATTTTCTCTTTCGAAGTCATTGGTAGTATCACCCGAGCCTGATTCTGAACTCGAACCTGAACCTGAGCCGGAGCCTGAACCTGAACCCGAAAACGGAATAGATGTATTGATAACATCTTCTGTATCGAACTCGGAAATTATAAAATTTTCTCGTTTATATACAACCTTCATACAAATATCCTCCTTACTCTAAAATGCAAAAACCATAACTGTCAGGGCTGGAGAATATCTCTTATCCATCCCTCGGAATCTGTCGGAAAAGTCGGCTGTGTTTCTGTTGGTTTTGTTTCAGTTGGTTTTGTTTCTATTGATTTTGTTTCCGTCGGCTGTGTTTCTGTCGGCTGTGTTTCTGTCGGCTGTGTTTCTGTCGATTTTGTTTCGGTCGGATTTGCTTCGGTTGTTTTCGTTTCGGTTGGTTTTGTATCTGTAATATCGTTTGACGGACCGGTCAGCTCTGCAGATGTTTCCGTAGGCTGTGTGGCTGTGGTTTTTGAAGCTTCGGTCGGTTTTTCACCTATATGATAAGGTGTATCCAGACCCACAAGCCACATCTGAATATAGGCGGCATCTCTGATATTCACCTTGCCGTTGCCGTCTGCATCTGCGGCGGACTCGGAAAAATCGCCGTTTACAGACAATTTTGCAAGAGTTTTTTGAATACAGATAACATCACTCACCGTGACCTCACCGTCATTGTCGGCATCTCCAAGCAAAAATCCTGCCGCAGCAGTTACCCTGCCTGCAAGCATATTCCCCACAGCAAGCGTAACAACGGCAGCAAGCATCAAAGCTACAGCTTTTGCCAATACCGACTTTATTTTGTACAGCTTTAAAAACATCAAAATCCACCTCAGCGTTTTTTTCGACGGGAAAGCAGTACCCTCCCGTACCTTGCAGAATAATTATTTCATTTCAATATATTATACCACTCAAAAGAAAAAAGTCAACAAGTAAAATGTCACAATTTATCTAAAATTTCAGGAGAGTGTTTCATTTTAGATGTGCAAAAAGTGAAAATATATATACATATACAGCAAAAACCACGATAACAAGCCGATCAATTTTCGGTTTATTATCGTGAATCTGTTTTCTGGTCCGAGTGACAGGAGTCGAACCTGCGGCCTCTTGAACCCCATTCAAGCACTCTACCAAAACTGAGCTACACCCGGACAGCCAAGTCATTTCTGACTACCCTGCTATTATATCACAGGAAAACTGAGATGTCAAGTGTTATTTTTAATTTTTTTCAAAATGCCTGCCACATTTTCAAAAAGAAAACTGCCGGTACTTACCGACAGTTCTGGTGGAGATGAAGGGGCTCGAACCCTCGACTTCCACAATGCCATTGTGGCACTCTCCCAGCTGAGCTACATCCCCATAAGGTACTTGTATTATAACACATATTTTTTTATTTTTCAAGAAATAGTTGAAATTCTAACAAAAATGTAATATACTAATTATCCAGATTACAATGTATTTTCTTGAATATGGCTTTTTACTGTGGTATAATTCATTATAGGTATTTATGAAAGTATGATTGCAGATTATTAAGGAGTGAACTTTATGTCATTATGTATGGGCTGCATGAAGGATATCGGTGATGAAAAGATTTGTCCCGAGTGCGGATTTGACAACAACGAAAAACAACCCGAACCGTTTCTCGGCTTTAACACAAAAATAAAAGACAGATATATAATAGGAAGAGGTATCGACACCAACGGTGAGAGCACTCGCTATCTCGGTTATGATACACAAACTCAGGAAAAGGTGATCGTCAGGGAATTTCTCCCCATCGGCATTTTTGACAGACAGTTTGGAGAGACAGAGCTGAAGGTCGAAAGCAGTAACACAGCTGTTTTTAAGAATCTCAAGGAAAACTTTCTTTCATATTACCGTGTGGTCGAAGAGCTGAACGATATGTCAGCCGTTATCAAGATCCTCAACATCTTTGAAGAGAACAACACGGCATACGTGGTTGAGGAGTATATGAACCTTACTCCTTATGATGAGTTTATTAAGCACAACGGCGGTCAGCTTGAGTGGGAAACCGCAAGACCTATGCTTCTGCCTCTGATTTCTGCACTTGAATCACTTCACAAGAGAGGTCAGGGACACTATGCAGTTGCCCCGTCAAACCTCTTTGTAACAGGTGACGGCAAGCTCAAGCTCTCGGGCTTCTGCAGGGCTATGGAACGCAAGAGGGGTACTCCGCTCAAAAGTCAGCTCTACAGTGGCTGTGCGGCTCCCGAACAGTACGAGAACAACTTTACCCTTGATGTTGTGACAGAGATCTACGGATTTACCGCCACACTCTTCTACACATTGACGGGTCACGCTCCTGCAAATGCAAAAGAGAGGATAAAGGACAGCCGTCTTCTTATGAGTACGAACACCGTCAAGCGTCTGCCTCCCCATGTGGTCACTGCACTGGCAAACGGCTTGCAGATAGACCGACGTGACCGTATCTCCGACTTTGACGAGCTGAGAAGTCAGCTTTCGGTAGCTCCCACCGCTCAGGCTATTCAGGAGGAGATCAGCAAGACCGCAGGACTTTCCGAGATAAACAAAAAGGAGAAAAACAAGGAAAAAGGAACAACAGGTGTTGTTGTACTTTCCGCAATCATTGCACTTGTTGTATTTGTCGGCTTGGGAATTATCCTTGTAAAGACCAATTTGTTTGGAATCGTCAATAAGCAAAACGAAAATATTACAACCGTCACCACCACAGGTCAGTGGAAGGGACCGACAGTTGACAGCTTTATCGGCAAAAAGTATTCCGAGGTTCAAAAGGAGCTTAAACACTCCGATCAGTACATTCTCAATGTTACCTATGATGAGGAATTTGACGATAATGTTGCAGAGGGCTGTGTATGTGCCCAGACTCCTGCACCCGGTACTCCCATCACCGATAAGGAAGCAGAGATCAGCCTGTCCATCACCCTCAGCAAGGGAAAGAAGATGCGTACATTGCCTAAGATAGAAGGCAAAACCATCGACAGCGTTGCCAAGCTGCTTGCAAAGCAGGGCTTGCTGGTAATGCAGGAAACCGAGTACAACAGCAAATACGCAAATGAGATCGTACTTGACTATAAGGACCTCAAGGCTGGAGACCAGATCGAGTACGGAAAGACCGTGACTATCAAGGTTTCTATGGGACCCGAACCCACCACCGCTACTAACCCCGTTCAGGTAGCAACACAGTCACAGCAGTAAAATTTTGAGCCTGTTTAAGGCATATTGAAAAAACCGGCTGTATACGGAGCTTTTCCGCTACAGCCAGTTTGGTTATTATCTAATAGATT
>CACYCD010000201.1 GCA_902772755.1 uncultured Ruminococcus sp. | reverse complement strand
CCTACGATCCTAATAGCTGTACCAAAATCCATACACATTGACCTTTCATTGGATATTATCACTATTATATGATAAAAACACTAATTAGTCAAATGGAGATGACGCTGTGAAAAAAAGAAAAGATATAGGCTTCCTCCGACTGCTGACATCCGCCCTCATCGCCTCCACCCTATTCCTGAGCGGATTTGCTCTTACCACAAGATACAAAGAAACGATCTTAAACACCTACAATAAATACTTCGACAAATACTACGGTATGGCAATGGACTACTACAGCGAAATCAAAACCGAAATAAAAAAAGAACTCCAACGAGCCAAAGAAAACAGCATCTAAAGCAAAAAATCCCCATATCAGCCAATACACCTTAGGTTGATATGGGGATAACTTGTGGAATATTTCTTTACAGCACCTTCGCCAAAAAGCTTTTTAGGCGGGGGTTTTGGGGGTTGGTGAAGAAGTCTTTGGGGTTATTTCTCTCTGCGATAACGCCCTCGTCAACAAAGACCACTTCTGTTGCCACCTCACGGGCAAAGCCCATTTCGTGGGTAACCACAACCATTGTCATACCCGAGGCTGCAAGGTTTTTCATTACTTCAAGTACCTCTCCGACCATTTCGGGGTCAAGTGCAGAGGTGGGTTCATCGAAAAGAAGAACATCGGGATTCATCGCCAAGGCACGGACGATAGCTACACGCTGTTTTTGACCGCCCGAAAGCTGATTTGGATATGCCGAGGCTTTGTCTGCAAGACCTACCCTGGTAAGCAGCTCCATTGCCTTTGCTTCGGCTTCTTTTTTATCCAGACCAAGCAGCTTGATTGGTGCAAGTGTCAGATTCTGCAAAATAGTCTTGTGCGGAAACAGGTTGAACTGTTGGAACACCATTCCCATTTTTCTGCGGTGCAGATTTATGTTCACCTTGGGATCTGTGATATCAGTGCCTTCAAAGAAGATCTGTCCGCCCGTGGGTTCTTCAAGCCTGTTAAGGCAACGCAGAAAAGTAGATTTGCCAGATCCCGACGCACCGATGACGACAACTACATCGCCCCTGTCGATCTCAATATCAATGCCCTTGAGCACCTGAAGCTCACCGTCAAAGGTTTTTTGAAGACCACTGACAACTATGATAGGTTCTCTCGTCTTATTTGCCGTCACGGTTAAGCCTCCTTTCAAGCACTCTCAAAAGCTGAGAGAGAATAAGCACTATAACAAGATAAATGGCAGCTACCGTGATCAGTGGAAAAAACGCCTCGTAGGTTCTGGAGCGTATGAGATTGCCAACATAAGTGATATCCGCAAGTGCAACATAGCCCGAAACGGAGGTTTCTTTTACAAGCGTAATAAGCTCATTGCCAAGAGCAGGGAGTACATTTTTGACTGCCTGTGGGATAATGATGTAACGCATTGTCTGTGTGTGATTAAAGCCCAACGAACGGCTGGCTTCCATCTGACCTCTGTCGATTGACATTATTCCCGAACGGACGATCTCTGCCGTATATGCTGCGGAGTTCACGCCGAAGGCTATGATCGCCGCATATATTCCGTCACGCATAGACACCAGAACTATGTAGTACATTATCATAAGCTGAATAACAACAGGTGTGCCTCTGATAACGATTATGTAAATATTGCATATAAAATTCAGGACTTTCATCACATAGTCGCCGAAGGTCTTGCATTTTTTACCCGAAAGATGCAGATCGTGGCTGGCTCTGATTATAGCTATCAAAAATCCCAGTACAACTCCGAGGATCGCCGCAAAGACGGTGATCTCCAGTGTAACACCAAGACCGTCAAGCAGACGCTGCCATCTGTTCTCCGTGATAAAAGTCTTTGTAAAGCTCTCTTTGATCTCCTCAGTGTCGCAGCCCGTAAGCAAAAATACAGGTATCAAACCAAGTGCTGCAATTTTGAGAATACGAAAAAAATATCTTTTCATTATCTTTACCTTTTTATTTCCGTGCAGAAATACAGTGCAGTTTATTATTCCTTAACTATAATAACCTGCTTTGAGGTTGCATAAGAGCTTGTAAAGTCAACAGACTCCAGTCTTTCATCTGTTACAGTCATACCTGCCATACCGAAATCAGCCTTGCCTGTCTGAACTGCAGTGATGATGGAATCGAAATCCATACTGTCAATTACCAGCTTATAACCCAGCTTGTCGCAGATAGCCTGTGCTGCCATGGGGTCGATACCCACAATATCCTTGCCCTCAACATATTCATAAGGCGGAAATTCAGGATTTGTTGCCATATGAAGCTCGCCGTTGGGATACTTTGTACCGTCAGGTGTTTTGTAAGCACTTTTGCCCTGATTGTCACCTGTGAAGTTCTCCTTGATCTTGTCAAGTGTACCGTCTGTTTTCAGTTCTTCAAGAGCAGTGTTCATCTTCTTTGTGAGATCCTTCTTGTCCTTTGAAAGACAGATG
>CACYCD010000200.1 GCA_902772755.1 uncultured Ruminococcus sp. | reverse complement strand
TTCTTTAAAAAGGTACACATACTTGTGACTCATAGTAGAATCCTCCTGTAAAAGTATAATTAGGAACCGCCGTACTCTGCCGTCTGTAGCTCGACAGGAAAAAATCGGCAATTCGTTTTCCAGCATTATGCCTAATCTAATTATACCAAATTGTTAATAAAATAGCTACAATATTTTAAAAAATAATTCTCATAAAAAGTGACGATTTTTACTGTCAGATATTGTTCAAAATGATAAATTTGCTTTTATTTGCTGATTAGCACTTGCAAATTTTTGTATTTATGGGATAATAGTAATGATTAGTATGTGTAATTGCGTGATTTACACTCGTTAAAAAGTTTTTCAAGAGGTGCATATTGATGAGTAACTGTGCCGTTATTCTTGCCGGCGGTGAGGGCAAGCGTATGAAAAGCAACCTTCCCAAGCCTATGTCACAGGTGCTTGGCAGACCTATGCTCAGATGGGTCATAGACTCCGTTAAACAAGCAGGCATAGATGACATCTGCATTGTTAAGGGCTATAAAAAGGAAAGCATAGAAGAATTTGCAAAAACACTTCCGTTTGAGGTTGAAACGGTATATCAGAGTGAACGCCTCGGAACGGGTCATGCCGTGATGATGGCAAAGGACTTTTTGAGCAGACACAACGGCAACGTGCTTATCCTGAACGGAGACGCTCCGTTTATGGACTGCAAGACCGTGCAGAGTGCTTTGCAGCAGCACACGGACGGCGGTTTTTCGGCTACGGTGATCTCGGCAGAGGTCGGCGACCCCACGGGCTACGGCAGGATAATCCGAGACGGTGAGGGCAGGTTTGTAAGGATAGTTGAACAAAAGGACGGCACTGCCGAAGAGCTGGCAGTCAGTGAGGTGAACTCAGGTGCGTTCTGGTTTGACTGTGAGAAGTTGCTGAATGTCCTCGGAGAGATAAAGAGCAACAACAAGGCAGGCGAATATTATCTGCCCGATGCTCTCAAGCTTTTGATCGATAAGGGCGAAAGAGTTTCTGCATACAAAACAGACAATCCCGACACTGTACTGGGTGCTAACGACCCCGAGCAGCTGCGTGAGCTGAATGAGATCGCAGTGGCAAAAGGATATTAATTTACATACTTCCGCTTGGCGGAGCAATATATATAAAGGTAGGGGAATCAGAAATGAATTTTAACGGTAAAGACATCAAGATCTTCTCAGGCTCATCAAATCCCGATGTTGCACAAGGGATCGCAGGCTGTTTGGGACTTCCGCTGGGAAAAAGCAACTGCTGTACTTTTTCCGACGGAGAGATCGCAGTTTCTCTCAATGAATCCGTAAGAGGCAGTGACTGCTTTATTGTTCAGTCGACCTGCACACCCGTAAACGACAACCTTATGGAAATGCTGATCATGATAGATGCCATGAAGAGGGCGTCCGCAGGCAGGATCACTGCCGTTATGCCTTACTTTGGCTATGCCCGTCAGGACAGGAAGGCTAAGGCAAGAGATCCGATCTCGGCAAAGCTCTGTGCGGACATCATCACAGCAGCAGGTGCCGACAGGATCCTGACAATGGATCTGCATGCAAATCAGATACAGGGCTTCTTCAATATCCCTGTTGACCACCTCATCGGTCAGCCGATACTTGCCGCTTATATGAGAGAAAAGATCGGTGCAAATGCCGAGGACTATGTTGTTGTTTCCCCTGATCTGGGTTCGGTAACAAGAGCCAGAAATTTTGCAGGCAAGCTCGGCTGCGGTCTTGCCATCATTGACAAGAGAAGACCCAAGCCCAACGTATCGGAGGTTATGAACATAATCGGCGATGCAAGGGGCAAGAGAGTTATCCTTGTAGATGATATGATCGACACAGCAGGCACACTTTGCAATGCAGCGTCCGCTATCATTGAGAAGGGCGGAGCTGTTGACGTTACCGCCTGTGCTACTCACGGCGTGCTTTCAGGTCCTGCCGTTGAACGCATCAAGAACAGCCCGATCAAGGAGCTGGTTCTGCTTGATACTGTTCCCGTTACGGAAGAAAAGATGCTTGACAAGTTTACCATTCTCCCCGTTGCCCCCGTATTTGCCGAGGCTATCGAGAGGATCTATACAGCAAAGCCTGTTTCTTCTATCAACAACGTTTAATATTTTTTACAATACACCAACAGGGCTGTAATCCATTACAGCCCATTTTGGTATTGCTGATTTTTTGGAGGAAAGAGAATGTTTGGAATAAGCAAATTTCCCTCGGCTGTGGATTTTTTGGTTGTCGGGCTGGGAAATCCCGACAGAAAATACGAGGACACCCGACACAACACGGGCTTTATTTGCCTTGACAAGGTGGCTGAACACTTTGGGGCAAGGGTGAATCGAATCAAATTCAAATCCCTTGTGGGCGAAGGCACTGTATGCGGTCACAAGGTTCTTTTTATAAAGCCACAGACCTATATGAACAACAGCGGTCAGGCAGTTGTGGAGGCGATGAATTTTTACAAAATTCCCGCTGAAAATGTGATACTGTTATTTGATGACATCTCCCTTGACGTGGGAAAAATGCGTATCCGCAGGAAGGGCAGTCACGGCGGTCAGAACGGAGTAAAGAACATCATCTACCTCAGTGGCAAGGACACCTTCCCACGCATCAAGGTGGGCATCGGAAAGAAGCCCCATCCCGACTATGATCTGGTGGCTTGGGTGCTATCAAAATTCAACAAGGACGAGTTAAAGCAAATTGACAGCATTGCCGAGAACTGCTGTAAAGCGGTCGAGCTGATAGTCAGCGGAGAAATCGACAGGGCAATGAATCTTTTTAACTCCTGACAGGTGAAAAATGAATTTTATTTTTAATTCTATATCGGAGCTTACCTCATATCAAAAGCTCA
>CACYCD010000199.1 GCA_902772755.1 uncultured Ruminococcus sp. | reverse complement strand
GGTTCATTATACGGTGAAATATACAAATAATCAATATAAAATTGTATAAATAAACGAAATAGATTCAAGCTGAAAAATTTTTCTTGCAAAAATCCGAAATGGTGATATAATAGAAGAGTAGTTTGATTTTAGGAGGATAATTATTATGTCTTACGTTGATGAAGTACTTGCTAAAGTAAAAGCAAAAAATGCGTCCGAGCCCGAGTTTTTGCAGGCAGTTGAAGAGGTTCTTGAATCCCTCAGACCTGCTGTAGAGGCTAATGAGGAAAAGTTCAGAAAAGAAGCTCTCCTCGAAAGAATCACCGAGCCTGAAAGACAGATCATGTTCCGTGTACCGTGGGTAGACGACAAGGGTCAGGTACAGGTAAACAGAGGCTTCAGAGTTCAGTTTAACTCTGCTATCGGACCTTACAAGGGTGGTCTCAGACTTCACCCCTCAGTAAACCTCGGTATTATCAAATTCCTCGGTTTTGAGCAGATATTTAAGAACAGCCTGACAGGTCTGCCGATCGGCGGCGGCAAGGGCGGTTCGGACTTTGACCCCAAGGGCAAGTCAGACAGAGACGTTATGGCTTTCTGCCAGAGCTTTATGACAGAGCTTTACCGTCATATCGGTGCAGATACAGACGTACCCGCCGGTGACATCGGCACAGGTGCAAGAGAGATCGGCTTTATGTACGGTCAGTACAAGAGAATCAAGGGTCTGTATGAGGGCGTTCTCACAGGTAAGGGTCTTACATACGGCGGTTCACTTGCAAGAACAGAGGCTACAGGCTACGGTCTGCTTTACCTCACAGAAGAAATGCTCAAGTGCAACGGCATTGACATCGCAGGCAAGACAGTTGCTGTTTCAGGTGCCGGCAACGTTGCTATCTATGCAACTCAGAAGGCACAGCAGCTCGGTGCAAAGGTTGTTACCTGCTCCGATTCCACAGGCTGGATCTACGATGCAGAGGGCATCGATGTTGCTCTCCTCAAAGAGGTCAAGGAAGTTAAGCGTGCAAGACTTACAGAGTATGCAGCTGCAAGACCCTCCGCAGAGTATCACGAGGGCAGAGGTGTTTGGTCTGTTAAGTGTGACATCGCTCTTCCCTGTGCAACACAGAACGAGCTTCACCTTGAAGACGCAAAACAGCTTGTTGCCAATGGCTGCATAGCTGTTGCAGAAGGTGCAAATATGCCCACAACTCTCGAAGCTACAACATATCTCCAGGAGAACGGCGTTCTCTTCGCTCCCGGCAAGGCTGCAAATGCAGGCGGTGTTGCTACCTCCGCTCTTGAAATGTCACAGAACAGCGAAAGACTTTCATGGACATTTGAAGAGGTTGACGCAAAGCTCAAGAACATTATGGTAAACATCTTCCATAACCTTGATGCAGCAGCTAAGAAATACGGCTTTGAGGGCAACTATGTTGTAGGTGCCAACATTGCAGGCTTTGAGAAAGTAGCTACAGCTATGGAAGCTCAGGGCATTGTTTGATAAGTTTTTTCCTGATCATATAACAGAACTCCTAAAGAAAGCAAGCAGGCAGTCCGATAAAGACTGCCTGCTTGCTTGTATATGGTTTGAAAAACAAACTCTAATATCTTTCTCTGTATTCTGTTATCCAGTCGGGCTTGAAGCCGTTGGTATAACGGAAGCTGCCGTTAATTATCTCGGCAACCTTGATGAATCCGTTTTCGTTGTCATAAAAAACAACTTTGTCGCAATACGGAATAGCTTTATCCAAGTCATCAAAGCGTTTCTTGAATCTACGGGCTACATCATCAGGGTGGATATCGTGAACACCCTTCCTTACTCTGTTGGCTATCCTGTATATACTTTCGTATTTTGTATTTAGCCCGATGTAGTATAGGGTTATATAATATCCTCGTTCCTTAGCCTTTTTCAAGGTTTTTATAATTCTGTGCCCTGAAAGAGTTGTTTCCTGAGTAAAGGAGCTACCGTTTTCAAGTGCTGTTTCTATCTCACGAAGTGCCTGTCTGCCTGTGGCTGTTTCGTTGAAGCCGTTTTTTTGAGCAATAGCATCGGGATCAATAATAATTCCCATTTCTGTTCCCTGACCTTCGAGAACACCACGGAAGCTGGATTTCCCTGTTCCGTCTATACCTGCAATGACTGTTAATTGCCTCATAAATATCACCTGATTTGTTAGAGCTTGTTTAGAGCTTTAAGGTCAAATCATAGCTTCTGTCAAGCAGGGCGGCGATCTCTTCAAGGGAGACCGTGCCGTCAAGTACTATCGTCAGCCAGTGCCGTTTGTTCATGTGGTAGCCACGATAAAAGCCGTTTTTTAAGATAAGGCGGTCGATATCCTCGGGTTTTGCTTTTACATCAACTATATCTATCCTTCCCTCGCCGAGTTCAAAGACGGATTTTGAAATATTCATAAATACGGCAAACCATTTTCTGTTTGCCTGATGACGCAAAACTCCGCTGTCGGGGTCGCTTTCCCACAGGTATTCGGGTTCACAGCCGTAGCTGTCCTCAGCGTACCGCAGTACCTTGTCCCTCAGACTACACATTGAATCTGAACAGGACAACATCGCCGTCCTGCATAACGTACTCCTTGCCCTCGGAGCGAACAAGTCCCTTTTCCTTGCAGGCGGTCATACCTCCGTTGGCAACAAGGTCGTCAAAGTGAACTACCTCGGCACGGATAAAGCCTTTTTCAAAGTCTGAGTGTATTTTGCCTGCTGCCTGCGGAGCTTTAGTACCTTTTTTGATAGTCCACGCCCTGACCTCGGGCTTGCCGGCAGTTAGGTAGGATATCAGTCCCAACAGGCTGTAGCACTCCTTGATCAGCCTGTCAAGTCCGCTTTCTTCAAGACCGAGGTCGGAGAGGAACATCTCCTTTTCTTCCTTGTCCATATCAACAATATCCATCTCTATCTGAGCACAGATGGGCAGTACGGCTGCTTTCTCCTCGGCTGCGATTTCCTTTACACTTTGATACATAGGATTGGATTCAATTCCGCCTGCAAAGTCCTCCTCGCTCATATTGGCAGCGTAGATTATGGGCTTGTTTGTCAGCAGTGCAACGTCCTTGAGCCACTCGGCTTCATCTTCGGTGGTTTCAATGGTGCGTGCAGACTTGCCCTCGTTCAGTGTGTCGAGAACTTTTTCAAAGAAGGTGATCTGTGCCGCTAAGCTCTTGTCACCCTTCAAAGCCTTTTTGAGACGGTCGATCTTTCGCATAACCATCTCGGCATCGGAGAGGATAAGCTCTAAATTGATTGTTTCAATATCTCTTGACGCATCGATCGAGCCGTCAACGTGAATGATATCATCATTCTCAAAGCAGCGGACAACGTGTACGATAGCATCACATTCACGTATATTTGAGAGAAATTTATTTCCCAGTCCCTCACCCTTGGAAGCACCCTTGACAAGACCTGCTATATCTACAAATTCAATCGTGGCAGGTGTGTACTTGTCGGGCTGATACATCTCTGCCAGCACATCAAGCCTCTTGTCGGGAACTGCCACAACGCCGATATTTGGCTCAATAGTGCAGAAGGGATAATTGGCACTTTGTGCCCCTGCATTGGTTATTGCATTAAAAAGTGTACTCTTGCCGACATTCGGCAAACCTACGATACCTAATTTCATCCTTATCACCTGTTAAGTTTTGATATCTT
>CACYCD010000198.1 GCA_902772755.1 uncultured Ruminococcus sp. | reverse complement strand
TCTGCTGACAAAGGTCGTTCCGCCTGTTATCAAAATTTTCATAGTAATTTCCTTTCAATATATATGGCATCTCTATGCAACGGAATAGACCGCCGTAACAACCATATCATCTCCGTTTATCTCGGCAAAAATATCGCCGTTCATTTTGTGCATCAGGGTACGGCAGATATACAGCCCCAAGCCGCTGCCCTTGTTGCCTCCGATATTTGAGCCACGCCGAAAGCTGTCGAAGATATGCGGAAGCTCGTCTTTACTGAGCGTACAGCCACTGTTGCGGATATGGATAAGCTGACAGTCGTCCTCTCTCGAAAACTCAATGCTTATTCTCTTGCCGTCACCGTACTTGACGGCATTTTCAATTATGTTTTGCAGGACCTCAATGCTCCGCTCCAAATCTCCGCAGAGGATACGATCCGAAAAATTATCTACCGTGAAGTCGATTTTCAACAGATCGAGTTTATCGGTGTAAAAAGCCTTGATCTTGTCGATCAACGCAGAAAGATAAAACTCTCCGTTGTTTACCTCCAAATTCAAAAAATCCTCGCTTGAAGCTTTGACGATGCTGTCCACATAACCACGGATATCCTCGCATTTTTCCGTAATTCTCACGGCGATATCCTTCTTCTTTTGCTCGTCCTTGTACAAGCCTCTTTCAAGAGCCTTTGCATACAGCTCTATTACTCCGAGCGGCGTTTTGATATCGTGCGAGAGCGAAAGCACCATCATCTTGTTTTGCTTTTGCAGTGCAAGCTCGGCGGTTTTTTGACCCTCCAGCTTTTCACGCAGGAGGTCAAGCCCCCACAGGAATTTGCCGAAATATTTGTCCTTGTTATCCTTTATCGGTGCTGTCAGATTCCCCTTGGCAAGCTCCGTGGGATAAGCCTTGATCTTCTCAAACGGACGAATAATTTTTATGAACAGAAACACAAGCAGAAGCAGTACGACCCCTGCCGTCAAGCCGAAGCAGATGTTAAAGTACGCTGTTGCCGAGGCATTGTCAGCTTGATATGAATAGTCGAAGCGGTAGAGCCTTCCGCCGATATCCTTGACAAGATAGTCGCTGTCACCGCCCTGAAAGCTGTTTTCCTGCATCTCCACATTTGTTATATAGCTGTAATCATCAAGAGAGTATGGCTCTCCGTTTTCGATCTTTACGGCGATCCTCTCCGCTTCAACACGATAAGGACGACCTGCGTCGCCCTTGTTCTCGTTATGTAAAATGATATTCGCACCCACAAAAATCACTGCGAGAACAGCCATAACCATAACTGCCAATTTGATAAAGCTCTTCATATCTTACCTCTCGTAGCGATATCCAACTCCCCAGACCGTCAGGATATGATCGGGCTTCTTGGGATTGGCTTCAAGCTTCTGCCTCAGCCATTTGATGTGTACCGTCAGCGTTTGCGGTTCGGAAAAGCTGTCAAACCCCCAAATCTGATTGAACAGATATTCCTTACTCAGCGTTTTTCCGCTGTTTTCCGCCAAAAGCAAGAGCAAATCAAATTCCTTCTGCGTGAGTTCGAGAGCAGTGTTTCCTTTGAAGGCTGTACGCTTGTTTTTGTTAATTTTCAAAAAGCCGTCGGAAAGCACATCTGTCTTATAGCGTCGCATAAAGATACCCTTGATTTTGGCAAGCAGTATGTCAATGTCATAGGGTTTTTCAATATAATCATCAGCACCGAGTATCAAGCCGTTAAGCTTGTCATCCTTCTCGGTTTTTGCACTGACAATGATTATCGGTGTGTTGGCATTCTCACGGATTTTGCGACAAACCGCAAAGCCGTCAAGCCCCGGCAGCATAATATCAAGTATCACCAGCTTTGCACCGCTCTGCTCAAAGGCAGTCACCGCATCTCTCCCGTCAGTGCAGTGCGTGACAGAATACCCCTCCGCCTCCAAAAAATCGCACAACAGAGTTGCCATCTCAAGATTATCCTCAACTACAAGAATGTCGGTCATTATCTATCACTCCAAACTCCACACTCCACACTAAAAACTCACCATCCCTGCTCCAAGAGCCAGTTGTTCAAGGCTCGTTCGGACTTCTTTTCATCGCTTTCGGTATTATTATACTCTCCCTGTATGTTTCCGTCAACAATATACAGCACTCTTGAACATTTTGCAGCTACCTTCGCATCGTGAGTAACAAGCATAATAGCTGTGCCGTCTGCGTTGATTTTACACAGCTCCTCCATTACCTCGTTAGAGCTTTGACGGTTGAGAGCTCCTGTCGGCTCATCGGCAAAGATCATTTTGGGGGTGTTTATCATACTGCGACAGATACACGCCCGTTGGAGCTGACCGCCCGATACCTCGTTGATGTCGTTGTCGGCGATCTCGATTATGCCCAGCCTGTGCATCAGCTCCCTGCCACGTTCGAGCTTTTCCTTTGTGGAAAGTGTATTTGCCTTTGACTGACGTGCCGGAAGAATGATGTTGTCCAGCACACTCAGATTTTTGAGCATATACATCTGCTGAAAGATAAAGCCCATCTCGTCAAGCCTAAGTGAAGCCAGCTCCGTCGGCTTCAACTTGGAAATATCCTTGCCACCGAACAGAACAGTACCGGCTGTCATACTGTCCATTCCCGAAACGGTGTATAACAAAGTGGATTTGCCTGAGCCGGACGGTCCCATTACCGCTACCATATCGCCCTCGTCAACC
>CACYCD010000197.1 GCA_902772755.1 uncultured Ruminococcus sp. | reverse complement strand
TCAATTCCCGATGCGGTGGCTATTGCCCTGCACACACCCGGCGGAACGATCGTTCACACGGGTGATTTCAAGATAGATTTTACACCTATGCTGGGCGGTATGATTGACCTTAACCGCTTCGCACGTCTGGGCGACAAGGGTGTGCTTGCTCTGTTTTCGGACTCTACCAATGCTTCACGAGAGGGCTACACCCCCACTGAGCATACCGTCTATGACAGCTTTGAAAAGCTGTTCCAGAAGGCTGATAAAAAACGTATCATCATTGCTACCTTTGCCAGCAATGTGAACCGCATACAGCAGATAATCAACTGTGCCGTCAAGTTTAACCGCAAGGTGGCTTTCTCGGGCAGAAGTATGATAAACTACACCCGTGTGGCTAAGAGTTTGGGATATATGGACGTTCCCGACAACGTGATTATTGACCTTGACGCACTCTCGCAGTACACGCCTGAGCAGATAGTGCTGGTCACCACCGGCTCACAGGGCGAGCCTATGTCCGCTCTTACCAGAATGGCATATTCCGACCACAGGAAGATCACCGTGGGAGTGGGGGATTTTATCATAATTTCCGCAAATCCGATTCCCGGCAATGAGAAATCTGTAGGCAACGTGGTAGACGAGCTTCTCAAAAAGGGCTGTGATGTGGTTTATGAGTCAATGTACGAGGTCCACGTTTCGGGTCACGCCTGTGCAGAGGAGCTGAAAATAATCACAAGCCTTGTCAAGCCAAAGTACTACATTCCCGTTCACGGTGAGCAGAAGCACCTGAGAAAAAGTCAGAATATCGCACTTTCTCTCGGAATCGACAAGAAGAACACCTTCATCGCCGACATAGGCACCTGCTTGGAGCTTCATGAGGATCACTTGAAGGAGCTGCCGAGGGTGCAGGCAGGCAAGGTATTTGTTGACGGCTTCGGCGTAGGCGATGTGGGAAGCATAGTCCTGCGTGACAGAAAGCACCTGGGACAGGACGGACTTATCATCATTGTTGCCTCGCTTGATGTGTATGACGGTCACGTTATTTCGGGACCCGACATTGTTTCAAGAGGATTTGTATACGTCAGAGAGAGCGAAGAACTGATGAACGGAGTCAAGAGCAAGTCAAGAGCCGTACTCAATGACTGCTGTGAGAACAATATTCACGAGTGGGGCATCATCAAAAACCGCATAAAGGATGACGTATCAAAGCTCATTCTGGACAAGACCGGCAGAAGTCCGATGATCTTGCCGATACTGATGGAAGTTTAATTATAATATATAGTTTAAGGAGGTGGGGATTTGAACAACCGAAAATCAAGGCTTACGCTGATTTTTATTACCCTGGCGGTATTGCTTATTGGTATGTCCGTAATTTCCGCAAGGTACAATCCCTACCTTTCAATAATTGAGTTTGCCGCCTCGGTGGGAGCTTTGCTGTTTGTAATGATATCGCATATCAAATTCCGCTCCTATATACGGCAGATAATCAAAAACAGCTCGGAGCTTATCTACGGGGACGACAATACATATCTTGAAAATTTTCTTTTTCCCGTGGTACTGCTGGGTCCGTTTGACGACATAATCTGGTGCAATCAGTGCTTTGTGAATGATGTGTGTGACGGCAAGGACCCTGTGGGCAACAAGCTGAGCTTCTTTGATGACGGAACTAACCTGCGTGAGTACGTCTCCCACAAGCCTGTCAAACGCCGTATTTCGGGAAAGGATTACCGCATCTTCGGCTCGGCTGCCGATACCTCGTTTATACTGTACTTTATTGACGACACCTATTACAGAAGTATAGAGCGTGACTACAAGAACAAGAAGCCCTGTGTCGCACTGGTATACTTTGACAATGCAGATGATTTTGACAGCGACTCCGACGGAGAGATCGAGGGCGAGATCGTCCTCGGCGTTGACAAGGTGATACAAAGCTGGGCGAATGACTACGATGCACTGTGTTACCGCCTGACCTCAACGAGGTATATGCTGATATTTGAGGAGCAGTCACTGAATGAAATAATCGCAAGCAAGTTCCCGATTCTTGAAAAGATCAGGGGGATAAAGCTCAACGGCAGATCCGCCACTGTTTCAATAGGCGTTTCCAAGGGTGGCGACAAGCTCAAGGAAAACGACCTTGAAGCCCGCAAAGCTCTTGAAATGGCACTCGGCAGGGGCGGAGATCAGGCGGCACTGTATATCGAAGGCGAGTACCGATTTTACGGCGGTGTTTCCAAGGGTGTTGAAAAACGCAGTAAGGTGAAAACCAGAAGCGTTGCCCTCAACATACTGGGCGAGATAAACAAGGCTTCAAACGTCATTTTGATGGGACACCGCTACAGCGACCTGGACTGTGTGGGTGCGGCTGTGGGTATGTACAGCGTGATAAAAAAGAAGCTCGGCAAGGACTGCATCATCGCCTGCGACAGGACTACTACACTTGCAGGACTGCTGATAGATGAATGTGTAGAAGAAAACGGCACGGAGATGTTCGTGCCTCCGATGGAAGCCGTCAAGAAGGTGGGGGATAAGACACTGCTTATTATCCTTGACACCCATATCAGCTCCTTTGTCGAAAGCAGTGATATCTATGAACGGTGCAAAAAGGTGATCGTCATAGACCACCACAGAAAAATGGTGAACTTTATCAGCAATGCACTGATCTTCTTCCACGAGCCGACTGCCTCCTCCGCCTGTGAGATGGTCACGGAGCTGTTGGGCTATATGGGGGATTCAGCCGTGTCCAAGCTGGACTCCGAGGCTCTGCTGTCGGGTATTATGCTTGACACCAAAAATTTTGTCATAAAAACAGGTGTGAGAACCTTTGAGGCGGCAGCCTACCTAAAGGAGAAGGGTGCGGATACCATAGAGGTAAAGCGACTGTTCTCTGGAAAGATAGACGAGTACCGAGAGAAGGCACGCATAGTTTCTCACGCAAAAATAATCGGCTACAATGCCATTTCAATAGTAAACAGAGAATTGGATAATATCAGGATCGTGTCCTCACAGGCGGCAGATGAGCTGCTGGGCGTTGTGGGCGTGCACGCTTCGTTTGTAATATACAGGATAGACAGCACCCACATTGGGATATCCGCCAGAAGCTACGGCAAGGTCAATGTTCAGCTGATAATGGAAGAGCTGGGCGGCGGCGGTCACCTCACAATGGCAGCCTGCCAGATGGAGCTTGCCGATATGGAGGAAGCGGAGTTAAGACTTGTGGATGCAATAAAAAAATACGAAACATAGGAGAATGGGATTATGAAGGTCATACTCAAACAGGATATCAAAAAGCTTGGAAAGAAGGGTGAGCTTGTCGATACCTCTGACGGCTACGCAAGAAACTACCTCTTCCCGAGAGGACTGGCAGCCGAAGCGGACAGCAAGGCTATGAACGAGTTCAAGAACGCCGAGAGCAGTAAGCAGTTCAAGATCGATACACAGGTAAAGCAGGCAAATGCCGCCAAGGAAAAGCTGGAGGGTCAGATACTTGAAATGACTGCCAAGGCAGGCTCAAACGGCAGACTCTTTGGCTCAGTCACCTCAAAGGAGGTCGCAAGGGAGATACAGACACGCTTCAGTATTCCCGTTGACAAGAGGAAGGTAACTCTTGATTCGGATATAAAATCCTTTGGCACCTACAATGCCACCGTTAAGCTCTACAACGGCATAACCGCAAGCATCAAGGTCAAGGTTTCAGAGGCATAAGACATATTATGGCAGATGTTAATGTAAGCGGCAGCTATGAATATTCCTCCCAGCCCTACAGCCCCGAGGCGGAGCAGGCGGTGCTGGGTGCGTTGATAATGGATTCCTCCTGCCTTGACAGGGTAATGGGCTATCTGCCCTCACCCGACTACTTCTTTCAGAGCGTGCACAAGACTATCTATGCAAATATGCTGGCTATGTTCACTGAGTCACGCCCGATAGATGTTGTCACTGTACTGGAGAGCCTGCGTGCCGACCCCGGCTTTAACGAGGCGGAAACCAAGAACTACCTTGTCAACCTTGCCGCAAACTGCCCCTCTATCTCAAATGTAGAGGTTTATGCGGCGGCTGTCAGGGATAAATACAGCCTCAGACGGCTGATAACCGCCGCAAGAGAAATTATAGAAATGGCATCGGACGCTCCCGAAAATCCCGAAAAGCTGATAGATGCCGCCGAGCAGAAGATATACGACATTCGTCAGGGCAAAAGCATTGACGGTCTGGAAAGGATAGACAAGGTCATCTATCAGACCTTTGACCGACTGGACAAGCTCAACAGAGATGACGAGGATTTCAAGCCCACGTCAACGGGCATAAAGTCGCTTGATACCGTTATTACGGGTCTCAACCGCTCTGACCTTATCCTGCTTGCAGCCCGTCCCGGTATGGGAAAAACCTCCTTCGCCCTCAATATCGCAAGGAGCGTTGCCGTTCAGGGCAAGAAGCGTGTTGCGTTTTTCTCACTTGAAATGACCAAGGAACAGCTTTCCTCCCGTCTGCTCTCGGTTGAAGCACTTGTCGGCGGAGTTAAGCTGAGGACAGGTGCGTTGAATGAGGAGGAGTGGCAGCGGATAGTGTCCGCCAGCGATGTGCTTGCAAAAACGGAGATATATCTTGACGAGACCTCCGGCATCACCGTGCCTGAGATGAAGGCGAAGCTCAGACGACTCAGGGGAGTTGACCTTGTTATCATTGACTACCTCCAGCTGATGAGCTCCGCAAAGCAGATAAACAACCGTGTTCAGGAAATTTCGGAGATAACGAGAAATCTCAAAATTATGGCAAAGGATCTCAACGTCCCCGTAATTTGCCTGTCACAGCTTTCCCGTGCCTCGGAACAGCGTCCCGACCACAAGCCGATGCTCTCCGACCTCAGAGATTCGGGTTCTATTGAGCAGGACGCAGATATTGTGCTGTTTCTCTACAGAGAGGGCTACTATGCGTCTAAGGACGGGGAAGAAGCGAATGCAGAGGTAGACCTCAACTCCGCTGAGTGTATGGTGGCAAAAAACCGTCACGGCGAAACAAATGTGGTAAAGCTCCACTGGCAGGGTGAGTTTATGAGGTTTACAGCCTTGGAAAATAATTATGGATAACCTTATAGAGGAAGCTGTTATCAAGTATGGAATGTGCAAAAACGGAGATAATATTATCGTTGCTCTGTCGGGCGGTGCCGACTCGGTGTGCCTG
>CACYCD010000196.1 GCA_902772755.1 uncultured Ruminococcus sp. | reverse complement strand
GTGTTGATGATTGCCATTATTGGGTTGACTGCACACATCATAACGCCGACTATGCCCAGACCGGCGAGCGGATAGAGCAGTACGGGCTTGATGCCTTCAAGTGCCTGTGGAAGCAAATTGCATAGCTTTTCAAACAGCTTCATCAAAAAGCCTGCAAGGAAGCCTGCCAGCAATGCACCCAAAAATCCCGATGGTATGACATTGGCAGCAACGGGGTCGGCAAAGGTAGCACCGTTTGATGCGAGCAGACCGCCCACGATACCGACAAGCAAGCCGGGTCGGTCGGCTATCGACATTGCGATAAAGCCTGCAAGCAGCGGCAGCATAAAGTTGAAGGCATATCCGCCGATCGCCTTGAACCAGGCGGCAACGGGAGTTACGGAACCGAAGTTGCCGTTGCCTGCCGCTTCAACACCGTTTGCAGCGTCTATCAGGAAGGCAATTGCAATGAAGATACCGCCTGCCACAACGAAGGGCAGCATGTGCGAAACACCGTTCATCAGGTGCTTGTACAGCTTTCTGCCAAAGCTCTCATTTCCTGCGGAGTCTGTTGAAGTCTCTGCTTTTTTGTCTGCGTGGAAGGTTGGAGCTTCCTTGTTGAGTATCTTGTTGATAAGCTCCTCGGGCTTGTGAATGCCGTCGGCAACCTTGGTTGAGAATACAGGCTTGCCGTCAAAGCGTGCCGTTTCAACACTTTTGTCTGCTGCAATTATAATTCCGTCACATTCATCGATCTCTTTTGCAGTCAAAGCATTTTTAACGCCACCGGAACCATTAGTTTCAACTTTAATAGTAACCCCCATTTTCTCGGCGGCTTTATTGAGTGCCTCGGCTGCCATATATGTGTGTGCGATACCTGTCGGGCAGGCTGTCACGGCAAGCACCTGTATTCTTCCGTCTTTCTTGCCGGCTGCCGGCTTTGTCGGCTCTGCCGTTTTGACCTCATCGGGGAATTTTTCTGTTTCCTTCGCATCGATCAGCTTCAAAAATTCATCTGCATTCTTTGCCGTTTTCAGCTTTGCAGTGAAGTCCATATCCATCAGCAGCTGCATCATCCTTGCAAGCACTTCAAGGTGGACGTCTCCGTCCGTGGTGGCAGCTATCATAAACAACAGCTTGCACGGCTCGCCGTCGGGTGAACCGTAGTCAACCCCGTTTGGTACGGTGATCGCCGTCAGTGCAGGAGCCTTGACCGCCTCGCTCTTTGCGTGGGGAATAGCTATTTCCATACCTATGGCAGTCGTACCCATCTCTTCTCGTTTCAGTATGCCCTCTTTAAATGCGGCTCTGTCCTTTAGATTTCCGCACTTTGCATGGAGGTCAACCATTTTTTCTATAGCCGCACTCTTATCCTTTACGGATATGCCCACAGCTATTCCCTGTTTTTTCAATAGATCGGTAATTCGCATAATAACCCCCCTTATCCGATTCTATAATTTTTTGAAGATATCGAGTATTTTTTCCCTTTTTGCAAGACCGGCAGAAAATGCCGTGGCGTTTCCGCAGGCAGTTCCCAGCTTTAGTGCATACTCATAATCGTTGGTGCGTTCATATCCGGCGATAAAGCCTGCAACCATTGAGTCGCCTGAGCCTACGGTGTTCAGCACCTTTTCCTTGACTGTGCCTGAGTGATAGGTCTTGCCGTCCTCGGCAAACAGCACTGCACCGTCACCGCCCATAGACACTATGACATTGGCGGCACCCATTTTTTGCAGTTCTTTTGCACAGGCTTCTGTTTCTGCCTCGTCCTTAACTTCTCTTTCAAATATTTCCGAAAGCTCCTGACGGTTTGGCTTGATGAGGAACGGCTTGTGTGCAAGACAGTTCAGCATCAGCTTTTTTGTTGCGTCCACCACAATGCGGACGTTCCTGTCCTCCAGACGGCGAAGAATACGGTCGTATGCGTCATCGGATACAGTTTTGGGTATGCTTCCTGCCAGCACAAAGGTATCTCCGTCGGCTATCCTGTCGGTTTTGATTAGGAGCTGCTGAAACTCAGCCTCCGAAATATGCGGACCCTGACAGTTTATCTCGCTCTCCTTGTCAGCCTTGACCTTGATATTTATTCGTGAAATACCTTCCTTTAGCCTGATGAAATCCGAGCGTATGCCCATCTCCCACAGACCTTTTTCGATAGCTTCACCTGTAAAGCCTGCCGTAAAGCCGAACGCAGTGCTTTTCATTTCAAGCTCTGCAAGAATACAGGAAACGTTTATGCCCTTTCCTCCGATGTAATATTCTTCACCTGTGGTGCGGTTGGTGATACCGCTGACAAAATTGTCAAGATGAACAATATAGTCGATCGAGGGGTTCATGGTAAGTGTATAGATCATTTTGTCACCTCCCTTATGATGGTTTTATCCGAAAAACCTCCGAACGGAAGTTTATCCGTGATGATACAGCATTTTTTCAGCTCGGCAAAGGTCACCGGGTAGACCTTCCTGAATTTGCTGTGGTCAGCCGGCACAAATACCGCAAAGCTTTTTTCTATGGCTTTTTCCTTCATCATAGCCTCTTCGCTGTCGGGCGTGGTGAAGCCTGCGGTTATGTCAATGCCGTTTGTGCCGATAAATGACTTGGTAAAGTTGAATTTCATCAGATTTTTAATTCCGTCAGCTCCCACCACCGAGGCGTTGACGGGCTTTATCTTGCCGCCTATCATATAGGCGTTCAGTCCCTTGGACATAAGCTTTTGAGCGTGAATCACTCCGTTTGTCACAAAGGTTGCCTTGGTATTGCCAATGTGGTCGATAAGCCTTGCAGTGGTCGTGCCTGCGTCTATATATATAAAGTCATCATTGTTGATAAGCCCTGCGGCGTATTCGGCTATCAGCTCTTTTTCGGCGGACATCAGCGTTTCTCTCACCGAAACCTCGTACTCCAAAGCACCCTCGGTGCGGTTTATGGCAGTAGCCCCTCCGTACACCTTACGCAGCTTGCCGTCCTTGTCAAGTGCGATGAGGTCACGGCGGACGGTGGATTCAGAGGTGCCGATAAGTCGGGCAAGCTCCGTCACCGTGGCAGCGTTACGCTCCTGAAGGATATCAAGAATAGATTTGTACCGCTCCTGTGTAAGCATAAGCTTCACTCCGAAAATAAGTATTACTAGATAAATTATAACACACTATTCTTCAAAGTCAAGCATAAATTCGCAAATTCTTTCAAAATTATTCATATTTTAAAGCTGTACAATGGATATTGTTGCAACATTATTTCATATTTGTTCATAGTCTGCCATTTTATGACAGAATTAGGATTTTTTGTAAAAAGAACGGACACCTCCGAGAGATGCCCGTTATATGGATAGTATTCCTTCTGCTCTTGCGACCTGTTCCTCTGTCGGCGTGGGTGTGTTTTTCAGGGGGTAGGGGATACCGAGCTTTTCCCATTTTGGTATGCCCAGAGTGTGATAGGGGAGGACTTCAACCTTTTCAACGGTTTTCAGCTTTGAGATGAACCTGTACATACGCTTCAAATCGTCCTCCGAATCGGTCAGCCCGGGGACAAGTACGTGCCTTATCCACATTGGCTTTCCGTGGTCTGACAGCCACTGTGCCATTTTGAGAATGTTCTTGTTGTCCGCTCCCGTCAGCTTCTTGTGCAGACTGCCGTCCATTGCCTTGAGGTCGAGCAGTACAAGGTCGGTGACCTCCATCAACGCCCCAAAACGCTCCAGCCACAGGACATCGTCACAGAACGGCTGACCTGCCGTGTCAAGTGCGGTATGCACTCCGTCCTTTTTTGCAAGCCTGAAAAACTCGGTGACAAAGCTCATCTGCAGCAGCGGTTCTCCTCCGCTCACGGTGATGCCGCCACGGTTTTTCCAGTAACTGCGGTATTTTCTCACCATTTTGTAGAGGTCGGAGACGTTCCACGCCTCGCCTCTGCCCTGCCAGGTCTCGGGATTGTGGCAATACTGACAGCGAAGCTGACAGCCCTGCAAAAAAATGACATAGCGAAGCCCCGGTCCGTCAACCGAACCGAAGCTTTCAAATGAATTTATATATCCTCTTACATCGTTTTTGATATCCATTATCTCGATAAATGACAGGTGCGTGAAATAACATCGAGCTGTTGTTCTCTTGTTAAGTCAATAAACTTTACTGCATAGCCCGATACACGGATAGTAAAGTTTGCGTACTCTTCCTTCTCGGGGTGTTCCATTGCGTCTATCAGCTTTTCTCTGCCGAACACATTCACGTTGAGATGATGAGCACCCTGATCGAAATAACCGTCCATAACCTGAACCAGATTTTCAACACGCTCCTTGTCGCTGTGACCCAGTGCCTCGGGGTTGATGGTCTGAGTGTTCGAGATGCCGTCCAAAGCCCAGTGATAGGGAAGCTTTGCCAGAGAGTTGAGCGAGGCAATAAGTCCGTGCTGTTCTGCACCGTAGGAGGGATTCGCCCCGGGCGATAGCGGTGCACCGGCTTTCCTGCCGTCCGGCATTGAGCCTGTTGCCTTGCCGTAAACCACGTTTGAGGTGATCGTGAGTATGGAGGTAGTCGGCTCGGAATTTCTGTAGGTATGGTGCTTCTTGACCTTTGTTATAAAGGTTTTGAGCAGCCACTTAGCTATATCATCTGCACGGTCATCGTCATTGCCGTAGCGTGGGAAGCTTCCCTCGGTGATAAAGTCAACAACTATGCCTGTTTCGTCACGGACTGTTTTTACTTTTGCGTATTTTATGGCACTCAGCGAGTCAACAACGTGAGAAAATCCCGCTATGCCCGTGGCAAAGGTTCTTCTTACGTCCGTGTCTATCAAAGCCATTTCGGCAGCTTCATAGTTGTACTTGTCGTGCATATACTGAATGAGGTTGAGGGTGTTCACATAGATATCCACCAGCCACTCCATCATTCTGTCGAAGGCTTCCATAACCTCGTTGTAGTCGAGGTATTCAGAGGTGATCGGGCGATAGGCGGGGCCCACCTGCTGTCTTGTTCTCAGGTCAACACCGCCGTTGATGGCGTAGAGCAGACACTTTGCGAGGTTTGCCCTTGCACCGAAGAACTGCATCTCCTTGCCCGTTTGAGTGGCTGATACACAGCAGCAGATAGAGTAGTCATCGCCCCACACGGGCTTCATAACATCGTCATTCTCGTACTGAACGGAGCTTGTTTTTATTGAGATCTTGGCGGCGTAGGTCTTGAAGGTCTCCGGAAGCTTGGAGGTGTACAGCACCGTCAGATTAGGCTCGGGAGATGGTCCCATATTTTC
>CACYCD010000195.1 GCA_902772755.1 uncultured Ruminococcus sp. | reverse complement strand
AGATATTATGATGATAAAAAGTGAGGTGCCGTGCAGTGCCGCTGCAGTCTATACCAAAAATCTGGTAAAGTCAGATGCCATCAAGGTCACAAAGGAGCATCTCAAAAACGGCATCGCCCAGGCTGTTATCGCAAACAGCGGAAACGCAAACACCTGCAACTCCAACGGCTATACGATCGCTGACGGAATGTGCAAGCTGTGTGCCTCTGTTCTCGGCATCAAGCCCGAGGACGTGATCGTTGCCTCAACGGGTGTTATCGGCGTGCCGATGGAGCTTGCCGTATTTGAGCAGAACCTTTTCAGAATGAAGCGGAATATGGGTGTTGACAACGGCAGTGAGTGTGCGGAGGCTATTATGACCACCGACACCGTTCGCAAGGAGACAGCCGCAAGATTCACCATAGGCGATACCATAATCAGTATGGCAGGCATAGCCAAGGGCAGCGGAATGATACATATAAATATGGGTACGATGCTGTGCTTTGTCACAACTGACATTGCAATAACTCCGCCTATGCTCCGCTCCGCCCTCAATGAGGCGGTAGAGGACAGCCTGAATATGGTTTCCATAGACGGGGACACCTCCACCAATGACACACTTGCAATTCTTGCAAACGGTATGGCAGGCAACAAGATAATCGAGGATATGGGCAGGGACTACAGGGAATTTACCGAAGCTCTGACGATCCTTCTCAAAGAGCTTGCCAAAAAGATCGCCAAGGACGGCGAGGGAGCAACAAAGCTTCTGACAGCCAAGGTAACGGGTGCAAACACGAAGTCGGACGCACGCAAAATAGCCAAGACGGTGATCGGCTCTTCTCTTGTAAAAGCCGCTATGTTCGGCAGTGATGCGAACTGGGGCAGGGTGCTGTGTGCCATAGGCTACAGCGGTGCAAGGGTCGATGTAAATCAAGTCAAGCTGACCTTTACAAGCAAGGCAGGCGACCTGCTTGTGTGCGAGAACGGCAGGGGTGTGGGCTTTGACGAGGAATACGCCAAGAAGGTACTTTCCGAGGACGAGATAGACATAGTTATAGAGCTGGGTGACGGTGAAGCAACCGCCGAGGCTTACGGCTGTGACCTCACCTACGATTATGTTAAGATAAACGGAGATTACAGGACATAAAATGAGTTTCGGAAAAAAAGTCGTCTGTATCATATTATTTTTTATAATGTGTGCGACCTTATACAATGCGATCAGCGACACTGTAGAATGTCGTGATCTCTATAAAATTTTGGACGAAAATACTTACGCTGCAGGCAGTGTTATGGCTGTCAGTGATTCACCTTACTCGTATAAGGACGCCTCGGTGCTGTATTCCGTTGACGGCAGTACCTATACGATCGATACCGAGATCGAAAGCACAAAGCAGGTGGGCGATGACATAATTATGTACTACCACCCCGACAAGCCCGAGTTTGCAGTATCAAAGCTGCCAACCGCAGGAACAATAATCGGGAATATGTTTCTTGCCATGCTGTTTTACGGAATGACAGTGGGCTGTGTTCTGATCATGAGAAAGCTGTACCACAGTGACAACGGAACAAGCTCGATGAATATGGACAGAATCATCAGGGAAGCGAGAAAACGTCAGGCAGAGGCAGAAACGCTCAACTTACCCGATGAACACAAAAGACCCGAACGCAAAGTTGATACCTCAAAAGACTATAAAGAACCTTGGGAAATTTAGTGGGGTGAAGTATGGATCCATATAGAAGAGCTTCTTACGGCAAGACAGCAGTTACTCTGTTTAAAGCAATAGGAATAGTTTTCTTGTCTATAGCCGTAATAATGATAACCGTAACCGCCTGTGTGGGCATATATTCCTACAGCAGTTACCAAAATTACAAAGACATTTCGGAAAACGGAAAACACACGCTGGCTCAGGTGACAAAATGTGCCGAGGAATCGCATATAAAAACCTCCGTCAACGGCAAGGTGACTTACTACTACAAAGCGGATATCAGCTACATTGTCGGCGACAAAAGCTATGAAGTGAAGGATATCACAATAACCGACAGAGAACGGGCAATAGGTGAAGTTGAGATATATTACCTCAGTGACGCCCCCGACAAGCCCGTGACGGACTACGGCTCAGGGACTGAGTTGGTTGCCATCATAGTGTGTGCCGTGGTCGGAGGCGTGGGATTGATATTCCTTGTGATCTCAATTGCATTTCTCGTCGTTGCACACAAGAAGAAAAAATCCCTCACCGAAGCAGGAGAGTATTACACCGCTCCCTATCCCCCGTACCCACAGTACCCACAGTATCCGCAATATCCTGCGAATATGTATCCGCAGGAGAATTATCACGATCCAAACAATCAACTGTAAACAGTATAGAAAGAGAAGAAGAGATGGACAGTAACAAAACGGCAAAGGTCCTTATACAGGCTATGCCATATATTCAAAAATTTGCAGGCAAAACGATAGTAGTAAAATACGGCGGAAATGCCATGCTGAATGAAAAGCTCAAGGCTGCAGTTATGAGCGACATCGTGCTGATGCAGCTT
>CACYCD010000194.1 GCA_902772755.1 uncultured Ruminococcus sp. | reverse complement strand
TCCTTTGCCCTGCAGTCCGTCACAGATCTCTTCAAAGCACTGCACCTTGTCGGCAGGAAGCAGTCCTGCACGGCAGTCATCAATACCAAGCTCACGTGCTATAGCTTCAGCATTTTCCCTGTTGTCACCTGTCAGCATAACGGTTTTTGAAACACCCTGTCGTTTCAGCTCCTCTATCGCCTGCTTGCTGTCAGACTTTATTTCATCGGAAACGGTTATGCTTCCGAGGTATCTTCCGTCCTCCGCAATGTGAACGACCGTTCCTATCATTTCGGACGGAGCTGTCTGTATTCCGTTTTCCGCAAGCAAACGTTCGTTTCCTGCAATGACGGTTTTGCCGTCAACACTTGCCTTGATGCCGTTGCCTGCGATCTCGGTATATTCACTTACACTGCCGTATGAACCCGTATACGCTTTTACTATAGAAACAGCTATTGGGTGATTGGACATCGACTCGGCGGCAGCTGCGGTTTTTAGCAAATGCTCCGATGATACACCGGTTTGCGGATTTATCCTGCTGACCCTGAATTCACCCTTTGTCAGAGTACCTGTTTTGTCAAAGACAACCGCTTTCAGACTGCCCAGCATTTCAAGGTAATTGCTGCCCTTGACAAGAACTCCTCTGCGTGAGGCAGAACCTATACCGCCGAAAATGTGAGGGGTATTGAGATGACCAACGCACAGGGACAGGAGATAACAAGGAATACAAAGCCTCTTCTGAGCCACTCTTCCCAGCCTGCCTGCAATACAAACGGCGGAATAAAAGCAATCAGCAGTGCCGCTATCACCACCATAGGGGTATACCAACGGGCAAATCTTGTGATAAAACGCTCCGAGGGAGCTTTTCTTGAAGCTGCATTCTCCACCATTTCAATGATTTTTGATGCGGTAGATTCTCTGAAAGTTCCCGTAACACGGATATTCAGCACTCCGCCCTCGTTGATACAGCCTGACAGCACTTCATCACCGGTTGACACTGAACGTGGCATTGCTTCGCCCGTCAATGCCTTGGTATCAAGGGTCGAGCTTCCCTCCGTGATGATTCCGTCAAGCGGTATCCTTTCACCCGATTTGACAGTAATGATCTCCCCTACGCTGACTTCCTCGGGATCAACGGTGACAAGACTTCCGTTACGCAGGACAGTCGCTTTGTCTGAGCGTATGTCGAGCAGTGAGGTGATAGATTTTCCCGAACGGTTGACCGCATAGCTCTGGAACAGCTCACCCACCTGATAGAAAAGCATAACAGCCACTGCCTCGGGATATTCACCTATGGCAAAGGCTCCCAGAGTTGATATTGTCATAAGAAAATTTTCGTCAAACAGCCTGCCCTTGACAATATTTCTAAGTGCTTTCCACACGATGTCAAAGCCCATCACGGCATAGGCGATAATGTAGCCTATGTGAATATAATTTATATATCTGTATGAAAGTATCTGCGAGCATATCAGAGTTACAGCATAGATACAGGCACCCGTGATGATCCTGATAAGCGGCAGACGAAGGGATTTATCGTAAGTCTTGGCAGAGCCCGAAGCTTCTTTTACGCTGACCTTCACCTCGGGTTCGTGCGAATGTACGATTTTTGTAATAATTTTTAATAGCTTATCAGAGGAAATATCCTTGCTTACCACTGTTAAGGTCTGACCTACAAGGTTTACATCTGCGGTTATCACCGCTTCATGCTCGCTGACTGCGGTTTCGATCTCAACAGCACAGTTCGGACAATCCAGCCCGTCCAGGCTGAATACTGTTCGCACCGGGAGTTTTGCGTTTTTTTCAAAGACTTCTACCTCCGGCTCGTGAGAATTGACTATCATCTTCACCTGACGGTACAGATCATCCGAGTAAGATTTTTCCTGAACTGTCAAGGTTTGGCTGATTAGATTCACGCTTGCGGACTTAACACCCTTTAACTTGGACACATCACGCTCTATCTCCGCTGAGCAGTGAGGGCAGTCCAGTCCTTTTACTGTAAATACTCTGTCCATAAAATCACCTCTGTATCAGTTGCTCATATATTCAACTACGCAACAATAAAAAATTACTTCTCCCTTAGATGCTCAAAGCCAATGTCGATTATCGTCTTTACGTGGTCGTCCGCCAATGAGTAATAGACCGTCTGAGCCTCCCTGCGGAACTTGACAAGATTCGCCAAGCGAAGTGCTTTCAGCTGGTGAGAAACAGCAGATTTGGTAATTCCAAGCAGAACTGCCAAATCGCAAACACACATCTCGTGATGCTCCAGAGCATGCAGCAGCCTCAGCCGTGTTCCGTCACCAAAGAGCTTGAACAGTGACGCAAGCTCAATATATTCATCTTTTTCACACAATTGACTGCCGACATTCTCCACCACATCGGAATGAATGACCTCACAGTCACAAACAGGTTGTCTGTCCATAATCTTCTCCTTTGTTGAGTATCTGTTCAACTAATCACATTATAGCACACCCAATTAAAAAAGTCAACCGCCAATTCAAAAAATCAGCGGTTGAAATTTACAAACTATCAATACATCTCTGTACTATTTCATCGGGGTTGGAGGTTATTAGGTCTAGGGAGGTGGCTTTGATCAGGGTGGTTTGGGGGATTCCGTAGAAGTTTTCTGCAAGGGATTTTATGTAGCCGAAGCCGTAGTCGAAGGGGCAGAAGCTTCCTCCGGCGGTGGTTATGTAATACAGATTTTTTGCTTTGCACAAGCCCTGCGGTATGCCCTCGGGAGAATAGCTGAAGGTTATGCCGAGGACGTTTATCTGTTCAAAATACTGTTTCAGTGTCGCCGGAAATGACAGATCCCAGTACGGGGCGGCTATCACGATGCTATCGGCGGCGGCAAACTGTCTTGCAAGGCTGAACATCTCGCTGTCAAATCGTTCATTGGCAATGAGGGCATCTCTTTTTATCAGAAAATCCTCGTCAACTGTCGGGAAATCAAGCTCCCAAAGTCTTACTTCAGTCGTTTCTCCTCCCTGCTTTTTGAGAAATGCCGAGGCGATCTTCATTGTCCTTGAATTATTTCTTACACAGGCATTTATAAATAAAGTCATTTTTTACCACCATCTATCCATTTGTCAACCACTGTAGTAAGCTCGTAGCCCCAATCCTCACGGGCTGCGTGAACCACCTGTTCAAATCCGTTTTTACGCAGTACCCTTGCCGAGGCGGTGTTCTCTGTCATTGTGCTTGCCGTTATTATTTCAATATCGGTTCTGCCATACAGGTAAGCTGTAATCAGCCCCAAAGCTTCGGTGGCTATGCCCTGCCCCCAGTACCTTGGAAGCAGGCGGTAGCCCACACTTATCTTGCGTATTGATTCCCTGTATCCGTACAGCTCCGCCAATCCGCAGAAATCTCCGTCTTTGTATATACCCAGTATCAGCGAATCCTCTAAGCATTCGGTGTACAGACGGCTTATTACCTCTTTGGCATCTGGATATCTGCACTCAAACAGGAATGCAGGCAGATATTTATACACCTGCGGACTGTTCACCAGCTCGCTTAAAGCCTGTTCGTCATCTTGACTGAGCGGTTTTAGAGTTATACTTTTTCCTTTTATATGAGGTATTTCCGAAAAAAGTGTTTTCATTTAGAGATACTCTTTAATCTGATATAGCATTTTTGAAGTTTTCAAAATATGCTTTCTTGTCAAGGTCCGTCACCAGCTTAACATTATATACAAAGTCATCGTTTGACACTACATCGTATGTAAAGCCTTCCTTATAGAAAAGAACCTGTGCGAATGTTTCACCCTTATCTGTTATGCAACTGCCGTGACAGCTCCAGGTATCCTTGATAAAATCGGGATACAGCACGCACATCATGGCAATGGCATCGCAGTTCATAACCGAACCTTCCGAGCCATTATCGGCATAGAATTGTCTGATTTTTCCGAAGGATTTGGCAACGAACTTGCCTGTATCATTGAGGGCAAGCAATTCTTCAAACTGCTCATCAGTCCACTTTGCTTCACCGTCACAGGAATCAAGACCGATAACAGTTATGGGTATCTCGGAATCGAGCATAACCTTATACGCAGGTGCATCGGCATATACATTGAACTCTGCAACGGGAGAGGCATTGCCGGGTCCCAGACCTGCAGTTCCCATTGACCAGATCATCTTTGTCTGCTTCATAGTCTCGGGATCCTTCTGTATAGCCTTGGCAATATTGGTGGCAGGTCCCAGTGCAACTATTTCTATCTCTCCCGGATTTTCCTTTACGGTATTGATTATAAAATCGACCGCATCGCCGTCAGTGGCAGTGCCCTTGGGGTTGATAATATCAGTCTCCCCCATTCCGTCCTTGCCGAACACGCTGAAGGCTTCTATGGTTTCACCCTCAAATCTTTCATTGCTTCCCTTGTAGACGGGTACGGTACAGCCTGCCGTTTCAAGAGCCATAAGTGCATTTTTTGCCCCCTGCTCCAGATCTACATTTCCTGCAAGCACGGTAACGCCCAAAATCTCTGCATTGGACTGTTTTGCGGCTAAGATAAGTGCGGCGGAATCATCGGCACCTGTATCAGTGTCAATGATAAGACGGTGTTTCTCTTTGGGAGATGTTTTCTCTGTCTTGTCCGTTTTATTTGTCGTTTGTTCCGCTGTGGTTTCCTTTACCTTTGAAGTATCGGCTTGGCAGGCACACATCAGGCTTGCAGTTACCGCCAATACAGCAATACAGCAGACTGTCTTTAAAATAGCTTTTTTCATTGGTCAGCCTACGTTCATATTTTTTCGTTTATTTAGGTGATCCTCAAGGATTATCACTGCAGCAACGGTATCCACCACGGATTTACGCTTCTTTCCACGGGTGTTTGTGGTGTTGAGGTAGTTATGTGCTGTGACTGTTGTTCCTCTCTCGTCCTGCAAATCGGTTTTTATGCCCGACTTCTCTTCCAGCTCACGGGCAAAGCTGCGTGCATTTTGGGCGGACTCTCCCTCGCTTCCGTCCATATTCTTTGGCAGACCGACTACTATCAGCTCTGCATTTCTTTCCTTGGCAAGAGCAGTCAGCCTTTCCAGCAGCTTGTCACGGTCACGCTCGTTTATCTGCAAAAGAGGTGAAGCCAGCATTTCAAATTTATCACAAATTGCCGTTCCCGTCCTGGCAAGACCGAGGTCAACCGACATTATTACCATCGTTTGTACTCCTTATTTTTGCTGTCCTAATTCCGTTTTCAGCCAATGCAAGCATAAGAATCAACAGCGGTGTAGTGATCGGCTGTTCAATATTTACCGTTGCCTGGATACTGTAGCAGAACACGGCTGCTGTAAGTGCAAGGACGTACTTGTCCTTTGCTAAGGACAATGCCCGTTTGATTGTTGACACAATTATTGTCAGGTATGAAACAAGTCCGAATGCACCCAATGTCACCAAATAATTGAGGTAGGCATTGTGTGCGGCATCGGTGGTTTCGTGCTTAAATTGTTTCAGCTCCTCGGTATAGCCGAAGGCATCCATCACAAGCCGATAGGTGTCGGGACCGCTTCCAAACAGCCTTTGAAAAACATTCATATCAAAAAAAGCATATACGGAGCGGATCCACATAAAACCTCTGTGTGTACCCCAGCTGTCGTTAAAACGCAGGTATTTGTACAGACCGCTCAAACGGGAGCTTGTGTCGTCTACGCTGTAGTGCCACACGGCAAACAGGATATAAAGAATTACCACACATAAAAAAAAGATGGCTGTTATCCTCACTGATTTTGGGAAAACCTTGGTTTTTCGCATATAAACAAAGTAAAATATTCCCGACAGTCCCAGCATAACCAAACCGAATACATAGGCATTTCCATAAACAAAAGCGTTTTGTATCGAGCTGAATCCCATACTGTAATCATCATTTGTGAGCGACACCAATCTACACAGCTTGCAGGCGGTTATCATAACACCCGTCATAAAGCAGAACATCGACAGCCGTTTTACATCGGTAATATTTATAATAAGGGCAGCTATTAGGAACAGCACTGCACCGAGGATACTTCCGTCACTGTTTGAGCAAATAAGACCGCAAAAATTCAAAGAAGTACAGACAGCGGTAATCAGCCTGTCCCAATTATTGTCGGAATGAATAAACAGCGAAAAACAGAACGGAAAGCTGAGGCACATAAAAGCAGACAGCATATTTCTGTTGCCTATGGTGCTGATGAATTTGTTGTACTGGTCTGTTGACAGCTCGGCATAGATGTTGAACGGGTCCCAATAAAACTGATTCAACACAGCAAGCACAGCAACTCCTGCCGAGGTGATGCAGAAGATCAGCATTACAAGCCTGCTGCTTCGGTATTTTCTTGAAATCAAAAAGTAAACCGCACCGTAGTACAGCAGAAGTATCAGCCCGTTGTTCCTGCCTTGAAGTCCCGTCAGGGCAGCAGCACGGTACGGTGAAAATATCGTGCTTATTACCGCTGTTAGGATAAACAGTGCAACTGCTGCATCTGTTGGCGAAAACCGATCTTTTGCCCAACTGCCGTCTAAACGCTCGGTGCTGTCTTTTTTGTAAAAAAGAATAAAAGCTACTGCGGACAACACAAGCAGAACAGATGCGAGTGAATAAAAAAGATTGAGCTTGTCGTGGCGGATATTGAAATATCCATCGGTAAGAAATACCGGAAATAGTGAGAACATCAGTGCCGTAAACGACACTGAAGCCCACTTTGCAATACTATCAAAACTTTTAAAATCTTTAATATTTTTCATAAGATGCCCGTCAGTAAATTTAATCCGGCATCTGGTTGATGACGTTGAGTATAGCCTGACCCTCTGAATCCGTAAGACGGTTACATTCATATCGCTTGTCACGCAGCATTATCTGAAGCTCCTGAATGACATAGCGGAAGCCTGTCCCCTCAAAGTTAAAGGAACGTCTATCAACTTTTTTTACACCTTTTTTGTGTACCTCAAAATATCCCGTGTTCCACCAGTCATCTTCAAGCACAATGCTTCCGCCTGTTCCCACTACCGTCAAAGCATTGTGCAGATCTACCTTGGTGCCGATCTCTATTCTGGCAACGGATTTTCCGAATCTGAAAACTATCGAGCCGTAGGAAATTTCGTTTTCATTGTCAGTTATGGTGTACTTTGACACGCACTTGTAGTCAATACCCAGCAGTTTTATGACCGCAGTGACTGCCAGCACAGACATATTATCAAAGGACTGTACTGTATTGAAATAGTCATTGCTCATTGCAATATTCACGCTGACTATATCGCCTATCTCGTTGCTCCTTGCTATCCACAAAAACTGAGTAAACGCTCTGAGGTAGCAGGGAACTATGTTTTCCATCAGGGCTACGCTCTTTTCCTTGGCAAGTCGGTTCAGCTCCTGACACTGCTCTATATCCTTAGAAAACGGGAAGTCACAAATAACGTGCAGACCACGTTCGATGCACTTCTTGATGTATTCATACCGCTTCTCGACTGCGGCTTTGATGTAGACGATGCCAAGCTCGTGTGAAAACATTTCAAAATCATTGCTGTATGAGTTCAGCTCGTACTTATTGCAGAAGCTCTCGGCAACATCAATGTCATCACTATACACGCTTTCAACGTGAATACCCGAAACATACTTCGTTTCTTTTACAACTCCGCAGTCGCTGTCGTCATCGGTAATGATGCCGAATTTGCAGATGGAGTTGCTCTTTTCTCTGAGCTGAGTTGAGGAGATATTTTTGGTTCG
>CACYCD010000193.1 GCA_902772755.1 uncultured Ruminococcus sp. | reverse complement strand
TTAGCTTGGCAGTACTAATTGGTCGAGGGCTTGACCATAACTTTGGTTTATCTTTACTTCCTTTCTCTGTTCAGTTTTTAGGGTGCATACCCTTTAATATAGGTTGCGTTGCAACCGCTAAGAAATTATGCCACACCGCAGGTTGTGGTTTTTTCTTTTTTTGATTACATTTAAATACTTAAAAGCCTACAGATCTTTGATGCTATTGCTGTTAAAGGTCTGTAGGCTTTTTATAGAACTCTTACAGTGCGTAGATTATTATTCCTGCTATTATTATTGCGAGTCCTAGGATCTTTTGTTTGGAGATGTGTTCTTTCAGGAATATGTAGCTCAGGACGGCTACGAAGAAATATCCGGAGGATTCGAGTATTGCTCCCATTGAGAGGGGGACTTTTTTGTATGCGATTATTACGCAGAGGGTTGCCAGGAAGAAAACGGTGTATGCACCCATTACTCTTATGTTGAGGTACTCTCTTATCTTGCTTTCATAGGTTTTGCCTGCACTCTTTTTCAGTATGACCTGCGATATCGAGGACACGAAGGTACCCAAGATAAATATCATTATGTAAAGTATATAAATAGCTCTCTCACTCATCGGATCTCACCACCATTATCACGCCTGCCATCACTATGACGGCTCCGAGTATCATATTCCACTTTATTTGCTCGTGGAAGAATATCATTCCCCAGAGTATGCCCCATACTATTGTCACCGCTTTGTTTGCGTATGCAGTGGTCAGCGGAAGATGCTTGATTATTTGCTGCCAGACTATGGCATAAATACCGAGATTAAGTATCACCAATCCGTACCAAAAGATAAACTCAAACGACAGAAATTCACTTTTTGCCGCCGTCTTTGAGCATATCCCTCCCAGCGAATACAGGAGCAGTTCAATGTGAAGTGCTATAAAGTATTTCAGTTTTCCGTCCTTTTTTGGGACGGCGTTTTGCAGCTCGTTTTTCATATTCAAATCCTTTCCTCAATGATTTTTACCGCCTCCATCAGAGTATCATACCTAAGGTTTTTTATTCTGTAGGAGGTGTATTTGTTGCTGTACACATAGACTTTCAGGTTTGCCGTATTGTAGATTTTTCCGACAGGACTGCGGTATACATTTAAAAACTGTATACGCTCGTAGGGAATGAAGGTTCTTGTGAAGTTGAGTCTTTCAAAATAGTCTATCCTAACTGCCTTGTCACAGATCGTCAGCGAGCTTTTGAAGTAGGCGGTTATTCTGAACAGTACCCAGTACACCAGAACGACAAGCAGGACTATCAGTATAAACCGCACCACCTCTCCGAAATATCCCAGCAGGTGCAGGGCGAGCATTGCACCCAGATCTCCAAGCACCGAAAATGCAGGCAGCCAGAGAAACGACATAAATTCGCTCCTTACGGGCTTGACCTTTATTCCGTCCGACTTGGGCATATCCGTGATGCGGTCGAGAACTGCATTCGTGTTTTTTTCGGTATCGGCAGGTATCAGCATACCCAGATCACCCTTCTGAGCCTTGACACCTACGGCATTAACATAGGTGCTTCTGAGGTTCATAAGCTGCATCAGTATGCTCTGGCGTATCTGTATTGCGTTTATCTTTGAGATCGGCATAAGATAATCAACTCTGTTAAATATCCCACGGCTGGTTTTGATGTATTTTTCGCCTATCTCCAGCCTGAAAAACGCATATCTGAACAGCTGAACGATGAAAGCTATTGCCCAGCCACCGATGAGCAGGGCGGCGGTATCGGCTATAGCCTCGGGCAATATGAGTGCAAAGCCAAATTCCAGCAAGCTCACTGTGCTGTCAAATGACTGCTTGAGCATTTGGTCGGTTTGAGTAGATATCCTGTATAGCATTGGTGCTATGATGATCAGTCCCGTCAGTGTGTTGCTGTGAGCCATAACCATTATCACAGTTCTAAGCACTCCGCCCTTGTATCTTATTAAAGGCTCACTGTTGCCGAATATTGTGCTTACCAGCTGTTTTTCGTTTTTTCTGTTCAAAAACAGCGAATAACTTCCTTTTTTCAAAAATGAGCCTGCCGTGTATATAAAAAATTGTCTTGCACCGAATATCCTCGGGCGGAGATTTTTCTTTATATATACGGACTGGATCGACTGATACGGTATGTCGGAGCTTCTGAGATAGAAGAAGCCCTTGGAGGCACGCAGTCGCTTGGGTGATTCTCTGTAGCCTATGCTCCGGTATTCAAGAAAAACCGCCGTAAGGAACAGAACTATAATTATCGGAGTTGTGCCGTAGCCCATCAGCACGCCTACCACGGAGGTGGGGTCCAGCAGTACGCTTTGGATTATAGGCAGGGCAAGCACGGGAATGATATTCGGCATCATATCCGATATGGTAAAAATATGTGCTTTTTTCAAGCGTTTATCCCTATTTCCTGCCATAACTATTCTTCCCTGTGATATTTTCTGAAGCGTTGGCTTTGTGCCATATCCACCTGACTGATAAACACCGTAGCTCCTGCCGTATGGAGTGCCACCGTGTATACCTTGTAATACCGCTGGATAGGCGTCTGCAGAAGCTCGACATACTGTATCTTTTTTGCAAGTATATTCATACGCTTCTGCATAAGCACACCCTTTTTTATGGTGATACCGTCCTTCCGTACCTCAAGCACAGTGTTTTTGTAAACGTAGGGGACGGCGATGAAAAATGCAAACAGAAATCCTGCTATATCCGCTGCCACCACACACAGGGATATGAGCTGTGAAAAAACAAATATCCCACCGCTTAGGAACATTATTACAAAAAACACCAAGGCTGTACGCATTCTCCATACCTTGACTGCATTTTTTGAAAGCTGTTGTTTCATACACTGCACCTCAAACTCAGTATGTATCTATTATAATAAATATTTAATGACTTGACAAGAGCAAAGTATACTGGTAGAATAAGAAACGGTTATTTTAAAGCGATAAAGCGTATTATGGAAGATAGGGGATAAAAAATGGTATTAACCGGTGCAGATATTATTTGTGAATGTTTGATAGAACAGGGGGTAGACACCGTTTTCGGTTATCCTGGCGGTGCGGCTCTGAATACATACGATGCACTGTATAAGTACAGTGACAGAATCAACCATATCCTGACCGCTCATGAGCAGGGTGCTTCCCATGCAGCGGACGGCTATGCAAGAACCACAGGCAAAACAGGTGTAGTCATCACTACCTCGGGACCCGGTGCTACTAATATAGTAACCGGACTTGCCACTGCCAACATTGACAGTATTCCCATGGTTGCGATAACGGGCAACGTCCCGACAGATCAGCTCGGCAGGGACAGCTTTCAGGAGGTAAACATTTCTCAGGTGGTAAAGCCTGTCACAAAAGCAAGCTTTCTGGTAAAAAGTGTAGAGGAGCTTGCGGATACTATCAGGAAAGCATTTGAGATAGCTCAGGAGGGCAGAAAAGGTCCTGTGCTGGTGGACGTGCCAAAGGATATCACAGCCAACAAAACGGAATTTGTGAACGCAAAACCGAACACTCCCGAAGAATTCGGAATCAAGAACGCCGACAGCATTGCGAGAGTTAAGGAACTTATCAAAAACGCAAAACGTCCGATGATCTACGCAGGCGGCGGCATCATCAGTGCAGATGCAAGCGGTGAGCTTCTGAGATTTGCAGAGCTTATTGATGCACCTGTGTGCTGTTCGCTTATGGGCTTGGGCTGTATTCCCGAAAGTCATCCGCTCTGCCTCGGCAACATTGGTATGCACGGCGGATACGAAACCGGCAAAGCTGCAGATGAATGTGACCTGCTCATTGCCGCAGGTGCAAGATTTTCCGACCGTGTGGCAGGTGACAGAAAGAAGTTTGGCTCACAGGCTAAGATCGTTCAGATAGAAATTGACGAAAAAGAGATCAACAAGAATGTACTTGTAAACGAATACATTCTTTCCGATGTTAAGGCGGCTCTGATCGCCCTCGCCGAGGGAACGGAGAAGCAGTCACACCCCGAGTGGCTCGAAAAAATAGCACAGTGGAAATCAGAGGTAAATATCCCTGCCGAGGAAAAAGACGGCTGTCCGAGTCCTCAGACAGTGCTTGATATTCTCAATGAGATCAAAAAACCCGATGACATCATTGCGACTGACGTTGGTCAGCATCAGATGTGGGTGGCTCAGTACAGCAGGATCGAGACACCGAGAACGCTTGTTACCTCGGGCGGACTGGGTACGATGGGCTTTGGTGTGGGTGCCGCCATAGGCTCACAGCTCGGCTGTCCCGACAAAAAGGTCATCTTGGTGACAGGTGACGGCAGCTTCCACATGAATATCAACGAGCTTGTTACCCTCAGATCCTACAATCTGCCGATAATCGTTTTGGTTATGAACAACTCTGTGCTTGGTATGGTGCGTCAGTGGCAGAAGCTGTTTTACAACTGCCATTTCTCACAGACAGATCCCCACCGTGTGACCGACTTTGTCGGCGTGGCAAACGGCTACGGCATCAAGGGTATGAGGATCCAAAAAACCGAGGAAATAAGACAAGTCCTCACTGAGGCTTACAATATGAATGAGCCGGTAGTGATCGACTGCTCGATCAGCCCCGACGAGAACGTGCTTCCCATGATACCGCCGGGAAAAACCGTAAATGAGATCGTCACAGAGATGTGATCGTTTTAAGATACCGCAGATGCCTGCGGTATTTTTTATGTCAGTTTTTTGGGGTTGATTATATTTTGTGTTTTGTGATATAATATTTATATTGTTCCCTCGCAGATTTTTCGCTAAAGAGGTGTTTTTGTGAATAATACCCGTATTTACAGAGGAAGAAGCGTGCTGTGTCTTGTGCTTGTTCTGCTGATATTTACCGCCTACGGAGTCAGGCTCTACAACTGGCAGATAGTACACGGAGAGGAATACCAAAATACAGCCAACGGCACGCTCTCGGAGTCCACCGTTTGTGACGGCGTAAGAGGGGAGATCCTCACGGCTGACGGCAAACCGCTGGCGGTCAACAGCATAAATTACAGGCTGACCCTCAGATACTCTCGTTCGGCGGAAGCAGATCTTAACAGCACTATTGCCGAGCTGGTGAAAATATGCTCCGCTCGGAACGAACAGCGGACGGATAGTATGCCTATCGTCTACACAAGCTACGGCTACAGCTTTGACGGCGAAAAGGAGAATCAGTCTTTTGACGAGGCGGAAAAAATACTGAACCGCAGGTACAAAACCGCAGAGGGGTATATATCTGCCCTCGCACGTCACTATGACTGTAATATCAGCGATAAAAAACTGCTTCGTGATGTGCTGTCGGTCAGACTGAATATGGATATCAGCGGTTTTTCCGAGGGGAGGGACTACCTCTTTGCGGAAAACATAAGTGAAAAAACAGCTGTTATGATAGCCGAAAGCCCGTGCAGGCTTGACGGCGTTCAGGTGACTGCCTCTGTCAGCCGTGAGTACAAAAACAGCACGCTTGCACCTCATATCGTGGGTGCTGTAGGCAGGATAAGTGCTGAGGAGTATGCCGAAAAGTCAAAGCTGGGTTACGGCTATAATGACCTGATAGGAAAATTCGGTATTGAACAGGCTCTTGAAGCTGACCTGAGAGGAAAATCCGAGGGTGCGGTGCGGAAAAATAACAACGGCTCTGTTGTCATCGCACCCGAGGCTCATGAGTCATACGGAAGTACGGCGGTACTCACGCTTGACAGCGGTTTGCAGGACACCGCAAACAGGGCGTTGGAATATAATGTAAAGCTCAGTCACCGCAACGGTGCAGCTGACTGTGTGGCAGGTGCGGCGGTGATGCTGGATATCAGCGATTTTTCGGTGCTTGCCGCCGCAACCTATCCAAGCTACGATCTCGCAAAATACAACAGCTATGATTATTATGAAAAGCTGTTGGCGGACAGCAACAGTCCGCTTTACTCCCGTGTTTTTGACGGTGCGTTTGCACCGGGTTCGGTATTCAAGCCCTGTGTAGCTCTGGCAGGATTGGAGGAAAAGAAGATCACCCCCGAAAGCTACATCACCTGCACTCAGGTCTACGACTACTACCCCACCGACACGGTACGTTGTATGGGATATCACGGGGCAGTGAATATGAACACTGCTCTGGCGGTTTCCTGCAATTACTACTTTGCGGAGCTGGGCAGAAGGATAGGCAGAGAGGCTTTGTACGGCTATGCGGAAAAGCTGGGTCTGGGCTTGCGTACAGGTGTCGAGCTTCCCGAAAATATGGGCTGTCCGGCAGGACGTGACAGTACGCACTGGATGGAGGGCAACACGGTCCAGGCGGCTATAGGTCAGAGCGACAATGCTTTTACTCCGATACAGCTCGCCGCCTATACTGCGACGATAGCCAACAACGGAGTAAGACTGCGTACCCATCTGGTGAGAAAAATTATGACATACGACAGAAGCCGTACCGTAAGCAAAGCAGAGCCGGAGGTGCTTTCCGTTCTGAAAGCCGAGGATAAAAGCTTTAAAACCGTGCAAAAGGGTATGAGGAGCGTCTGCTCCGAGATAGGCGGTACTGCCTACAGCGTTTTCGGAGATTACCCCGTCAAGGTGGCAGGCAAGACGGGAACAGCCGAGAACAGCGGAACAGACCACACGGTATTTATCTGCTATGCCCCATACGAAAAACCGCAGGTGGCTGTTGCCGTGGTGATAGAACACGGTGCATACGGCACATATTCCACAGCAGTTGCCAAGGCTTTGCTGGACAGATATTTCTTTAATAAGGAGTATGACCCAAACAGGGAAGCGGTCGATGAGGCGGGATTTATTCGCCACTGATAGGAAACAAGAATGTAATATATATTACAAATCTGTTATATTTGGTATTATCTGTTTTTATTTATTGTCAAAAATACAGTGATTTATGCAAAATGTCCAAATTTGACTTGATTTATTCTACACTTAATAATTTGTTTATATGAGAAATTTGTGATAGAATAACAGTAGAGGTGTATTATGAGTCAGATTATAGTTTTTGCGTCAGGCAAAGGCGGAACAGGTAAAACAACTGTTACCGTCAATGTGGCTGTTGCACTCTGCAAAATGAACAACAGAGTTCTGCTTATCGACTGCGACTGCGGTATGCGTGGTCTTGATCTTATGCTCGGGCTTGAGCAGGGCTTGATGTATGACACAGGTGATGTCATCGCAGGCAACTGCATCACTCCCGATGCGGTCTATTCTCATCCGTCCGTTCGGGGGCTGTATATGATGCCTGCCCCTATGGACGCACAGGACGAGATAGCTCCCGAGGTGATGAAGCAGTTCGTCACCACGCTCAGGAACAATTACGATTACATACTTATCGACTCCCCGGCAGGAGTGGGGAGCGGATTTATCTCGGCTGTTTCGGGTGCGGACAGGGCTGTTATCGTAATAAATCCGGAGCCGGCAAGCGTGAGGGGTGCTCAGAACGTCAGGCGAGAGCTGCTTAAACACGGGATAGAGGATATCCGCCTGATAATAAACAAGGTAAATGAAAAACGTTTTTTTCAAACGGGTATATATACCGACCTTGACGAGGTGATCGACAGGTGCGAAACACAGCTTATTGGCGTAGTGCCGGAGGATCATTCGGTTGTCGTCTATTCGCAGAGGGGCAGTCCCTATCTCAACGATTCGCCCGTAAGCAAGGTCTTTACGAATATAGCATTCAGAATATCGGGAGGCAACGTACAGCTTGCTTTTCCCAAAAGGATATAGTTTTCATCAGTATAATACTTTTATATAAATCCAAATCAGCAGACAGGGGGAAACGGTATGAACATTGCATTGATTGCTCATGATGAAAAGAAAGAATTGATGGTTCAGTTTTGCATTGCGTATTGCGGAATATTCAGCCGACATACGATCTGTGCAACAGGTACTACAGGCAAAATAGTTGAAGAGGCTACAGGTCTTGAGGTGCAGAAGTTTCTTGGCGGACGACAGGGCGGAGATCAGCAGATTGCGGCAATAATAGCCTGCAATGAGGTCGATATGCTCTTGTTCTTCAGAGATCCGTTGCGTCCAAAGCCTCAGGAGCCAAATGATATGAACCTGTTAAGACTGTGCGATATGCACAATATCCCCGTGGCAACCAACATCGCCACGGCAGAGGTGCTTATTCACGGACTTGAACGGGGAGATCTGGAATGGAGAAACATTCTCAAATGATCTCATTTGAATGAAAGGGAATAGAACATTATGTCAGACATAATAAGGAAGATAAGGGGAACTGAGGATATATTGCCAAAGGATAGTTACCGTTGGCAATTTCTGGAAGGTATTATGACAAGCCGTGCCGCCGCCTACGGCTACAAGGAAGTGAGGACTCCCGTTTTTGAGCAGACTTCGCTTTTTCAAAGGGGAGTGGGCGAGACTACCGATGTTGTGCAGAAAGAGATGTACACATTTTCTACAAAGGGCGATGACAGCATCACGCTCCGCCCCGAGGGTACGGCAGGTGTAGCCAGGGCTTTCCTAGAGCACGGCGTTTACAATGACGGCTTGCCGTCAAAGCAGTATTATCTGACAACCTGTTACCGCTATGAAAAGCCACAGGCAGGCCGTCAGAGAGAATTTCACCAGTTTGGAGTTGAGATCTTCGGAACGCAGGATCCTGCCGCCGACGCTGAAGTGATATGTATGATAGACGGACTGTTCAAGCAGCTGGGTCTTGACAAGATCAGGCTGGAGATTAACTCCATCGGCTGTCCCGAATGCAGAGCCGCCTATCACGCAAGGCTCAAGGAGTATTTTGAGCAGTACATCGACAGGCTGTGCGGAGATTGTAAGGGCAGGCTGGAAAGAAACCCCATGAGGATCATCGACTGCAAGGTACCCGACTGCAAGGAGATAGCAAAGAATGCTCCACGTATGCTTGACTATCTCTGTGATGAGTGCAAGGAACACTTTGAAAGCGTGAAGCAGTACCTTGATACCGCAGGCGTAGCCTATGAGATAAATCCCTCGATCGTCAGAGGTCTTGACTATTACACAAAGACTGTGTTCGAGTTTGTGTCCGACAGCATCGGTGCTCAGGGAACAGTCTGCGGAGGCGGTCGCTATGACGGTCTTATCGAGGAGCTTGGCGGAAGTCACACCCCATCGCTTGGCTGTGCCATGGGCATAGAGCGTCTGCTCCTGCTTATGGAAAACAGCGGTATCGAGATACCGAAGCCGGAGACTGCCGATCTCTACATTGCTTCAATGGGTGACAGTGCAAGGCTGAAAGCCTTTGCCTTGGCAGAGCAGGCACGCAGCTGCGGATGCTCAGCACAGTGCGACATCGTGGGACGAGGTCTTAGACCTCAGATGAAATATGCCGATAAGATAGGTGCAAAATTTTCCATGGTTATCGGCGACAACGAGATCGCCACAGGCAAAGCCGAGGTAAAGAATATGCAGACAGGTGATAAGACAGAGGTTTCTTTAGAAAACTTTGCAGGTGAATTTTCATCTCTGATGATACAAAGACTGGCTGAAAATATAGCAAATATGTAACGGGAGAAGAATATGGCAGAATTTATGGGAGAGCTTCGCAGGACGATCTACTGCGGAGAGCTCAGAGCAGAGCATATAGGGAAGGAGGCGGTCGTTTGTGGCTGGGCAGCCAAGCAGCGTGACTTGGGACAGCTGATCTTTATTGACCTTCGTGACAGAACGGGAATAGTCCAGCTGGCATTTGATGACGCTACAGACAGAGAGGTCTTTGAAAAGGCTTTTTCCGTGCGTTCGGAGTTTGTACTCTGTGCAAGGGGTACTGTCAGGGAGCGTTCGTCAAAAAACAAGGATATTCCCACAGGCGATGTTGAGATCGCTGTTGAGGAGTTGAGGATACTTTCAAAGGCTCAGACTCCGCCGTTTGAGATCGTTGATGACAGCAAGACCGCAGAGGAGCTTCGCCTCAGATACAGATATCTTGATCTGAGAAGAAAGCCCCTGCAGGATAACATTATTATGAGGTCAAGGCTTGCTAAGGCAGCACGTGACTATTTCTATGAAAACGGCTTTATCGAGATCGAAACTCCGATGCTCATAAAATCCACACCCGAGGGTGCAAGGGATTACCTTGTGCCGTCAAGGATACACAAGGGCAG
>CACYCD010000192.1 GCA_902772755.1 uncultured Ruminococcus sp. | reverse complement strand
CTGATATTCCTTTTTTATGGGCTGTCTGCGATATGAGGCAATAGATGAGCCGAACAGTGACTCTTCGGCAGCCAGCAGAGTGAGCTTCCACGGTGACATACCTGCGGTGATGTTGGGTCGTCCTCCGCCGGTAATATCCTCGCCTTCCTTTATGTGCATAACATTGCGTGAAATAAAGTTCCTTGGGATATGGGCGTGAGCATCTACACGGATAATAATATCCCCGACAGCTACCTTCAACGCTTCATTCCATGCGGAGGCTTGGTTTTTGCCGTGATTATTTACCACTCTGACCGACATGAATTTATAGTCACAGTTGCTCTTTTTAAAATCCCTCATCATCTCACGGGTTTTGTCCTGAGAGTGAGAGTCAACCAAAACGACCTCTATTTTTTCGTGAGGATAATCCTGCTCTGCAATATCCCTGAACAGACGGTTAAGCACCGAGCTTTCATTCAGAGCGATCATACAAATTGAAACAGTCATTTTTACTTCCTTCACCGCTATATATCAAACGGCGATACTTCTTTCTGAGAATTTTTATACAACTCATTTATCCATTTTCCGTTATTCATAAATGAAACACAGATATACGGAAAAACAAATATCCACGGCACTACCAAAAAACACAGCAGTATCCACGACAAAAAGCTGAACAGCAGTCTGTAAACATCTTTGATTTTTTCTTTTTTAAACATTTTGGCTTTGGCTGCTATCTCACTGTAAGACAGCATTTCATATTCAAAGTATACGGTTGGAACAAATATATATCCGATCCCCCAAAACAGAGAGGCAAGTATTCCGCATATACCTAAAAGCAGTGCTAAAATGTAAAATATAATATTATCCGAAGAATTGTATAAATATACAAAAACCGATGCAGGTATCATTGCCACGATAAAAGCGGCTGTTATTCCTGCGGTAATTACGGTATTGATGTATACGGTTTTTGCGTATTTTCCTCTTTTAATGTAGTAAAAAATATCCTTTAGCTGAACATTTTTACCTTTTGATATATCGTAGCACATTTTGAGATATCCTGTCAATATGGGAGTTGTCAATAACAGCAGGGGAAGTGCCAAATATTGAAGATATGAAGAATAAAGCTCACTGAACTTTTTTGACATAAATGCATCTGCCACAGCTCCGAAAGTTGAAAATACCAACATAATAACAATTGCAGGCAGGAGCATTACAAAAAAACCTCCCACTGCGGTTTCCCAGTTATCCTTGGCAAGATAAGACAGTGCCTGTTTTTTTATAGTCTTACTAATATCCATAGCTTTCCTCAATCTAATTCTTCGGTGTACATTCTGTACATAGCTTCAAGGCAGATCTCTGCGTGCTTAAAGAATTTTTCTTCATCAATACTCTCGTTTGCATTGTGAATATTGCCGAAGTCGTCCTTGAACAGCGGACCGAAGGCAACACCTTTGTTGCCGAGCACCCTTGCATAAGTTCCGCCGCCGGTTGAATACATATCCGGCTTTTCACCCATAACTGCCTCATAAGAGCTTGAAAGCAGATTGATGATAGGTGAATTTTTGTCAAGACAAAGTGGCTTTGAGTGGGTGAGTAGCTTGACGTGCAGACCTTCGTTTCCTGCCAGCTTGATGAGCCGTGAGTGAATGTGCGTTCCGTTCATCGTAACAGGATATCTGATATCAAAGGTACAGCTTGCAGATACATCATTGATGTGAATAGTACCGACATTCAGCGTCAGCGGACCCGATTCACTGTCACGCATCTTGAGACCTAACGAATTGCCGTTGGTTTGCATTCCCACACAGTTGTTCAAAAAAGAACACAGAGAGCCGATCTGCTCATAGTTAAAATGTGATGCCAGCAGTTCAACAAGTGACATTGCAGCATTTTTACCTTTTTCAGGCTCGCAGGCGTGACCAGACTTTCCCTTGCAGGCTATCATCAAGCCGTCAATGGTGTAGTGAAATTCAAACTCCGCATCCATAGCATCTGCAAATCGGTACAGCTGGTGATCATCGTATTCGTTGCAGTCTATAAGAGCGTAGGCGGTGTCGGGAACTGCATTGACCGCTTTGCCTGAGTGAAATTCATTGAGGGTGACGGCATTGTTTGAATTTGAGTAGATCTCAACCTGCAAAATACCCTTTTCACATCTGCAAATCCCGTATTCGCTGTCGGGTGTAAAGCTGTAGTCGGGGAGAGGCTCTGTTGAAAAATATGTCTCCATATCCGTCATACCGGTTTCTTCATCGGTGCCGAATATCGCTCTGAGGGTGTTTCTGCCCGTGATGCCCATATCCTTTAACGCTTTCAGACAGTAGAGAGTCACTACCGCAGCTCCCTTGTCATCAGCCACACCACGTCCGAATATCCTGCCGTTCCGCCTTGTGAGCGTAAACGGTGGAGTGTCCCAGTTGTTGCCTGCCGGTACGACATCAAGATGTGTCAGCACTCCGCACAGCCTGCCTCCGTCACCCAGCTGAATGTGACCTGCTTTGTCAGCTGTATTCTTTGTGAACAGACCGAACTCTTCACCACGCTTCAAAATAAATTCAAGTATAGCCTTGCACTCACTGTCATTTTCACCCGATACCGACTGAAAAGCAACGAGTGTTTTTAAATCGTTGAGGATATCATCACGGTATTTTAAAATATTTTGACCGAAAGACATTACGCTTTCCTCCGTTTTATAAATATAATTAGAAAAATGTATACAATAAATGCAGTAAAGCAAATAGTAGAAATTATAAGTCCCAAAGTCAACCCGGGAGTACGGTAAGTAAATTCTATCTCACTTATCTTGTTGGCAGGTATCTTGACCGCCATAAAACCGTAATTGACTTTTTCAATTTTACATTCCTTACCGTTTACCGTTGCCGTCCAGCCGTCCTCGTAGGGAACGGAGAAGAACAGCAGATTTTCTTCACCCTTATTATCTATTGATGCCTTGAAGCCGTTGTTTACGTATTCAAAATCGGAACAGGACTGAGCTTTTCTTGCAAGTGCATCCTTATAGTAATCTTCCTCTTCATATTTGAACGTGCTTACGATCCCGTGATAATCGGTAAAATTTGAGGTACCGTCATTCTTTTCACTGCTGATGACAGAATCCAGCTTCTTCAACTCCTCATCGGTATAACCCGTGATATCCTGATACTTTTTAAGCAGCTTTTTATCCAGTACCATTGCTTTTAAAACTGCCTTGTCACGGTTATCCTCTGAGATCAACTCGAACTCCTCTTCGCTGACAAAATCATTGTACATAAATCCCATAGGAATGTAGTATTTATTTTCGTATATAACCAAGCCGTTTTTGTTGTCAAGATACTCCCAGCCAGGCATTTGGGTCTTGTGATCCTGATAAAAATCATTGTCATCGTAAGCATCGTCAAACAGATATTTAACTGACAGCAGTCCCCTCAGAGCATAGCGTGTGGTATCGGGCTTTGAATGTACGTCACGACCGACACCGAACTTTGGATAAAAATCCATTATCGACCCGGGGACTACACTGTGAAAAGCTTGAATATTCGGCGTTTTCAGAAGCATTCCCAGATTGTCGATGCAGTAGTAGTAGTCACTTCTCACATTTTCAATATCGTCTAAATCAAGGCTATCTTCGCTTTTCAAAGCGTGATCCATAATAAATTCACCGGAAGAACCTGTCTGCAATCGTCCTGTATAGATGATAAAGTTTCCGTAAATAAAGATGATAACAGCCAGTGCAGTGAAGGAAGCCTTTAGGAGCATACGGCGGTTGTTCTTATAGAGCTTGATCAGCAGTGAAAAACAACACAGTCCTGCCAGAGATATTGCACCGTATATCCAAAGCCGTTCGGGGTAGTTTTCAAGTCCGATTTTTGTGATACCGTCATTGCTTTCAGAGTAATCGGTATAGGGCATAAGTCCGACCAGACAGAGTATTACAACGGTGATGCCGGCGGTGAGCCGTACCGCTCTGAGCCAGTCGGTGTCGCTGTCATCAATTGCCTGCACCGCAGCCAAACACATCATAAGTGTCGGCATATAGAACCACCTTGCATAGTAGTTCATATTGTAGCCTTGGAATGCGGCATTGAATATCGGTACAAGGGCACAAACAAGGAGGAGCGGAAGCAGTTTTTTCAGCCAGTGAGCTTTTTTATTCTGCAAAAGTCCTATTACGCCTGAAACACCCACCATTGGTAACCAACCCGCAATTGATGCCCAATTGCTCTGACTGTCGGGCGTAAAGTTGGGTCTTGCGGCTATATCGGGCGGAAAGAAGAAGGATTCTATGATATGAAGATAT
>CACYCD010000191.1 GCA_902772755.1 uncultured Ruminococcus sp. | reverse complement strand
TACAATCAAATCTACGGCACACTAAAGACCGCTCGGGTTTTTAGAGATGCCCGTTATTCGGAGTGTTAATGATGAAATTGAAAGAATCAGGTGAGATGTACCTGGAAACCATTCTAATTTTGAGTATGAAGAAGCCACAGGTACGCTCAATTGATGTTGTTGACGAGATGGGATATTCTAAGCCCAGTGTCAGCCGTGCAATGGGGCTTCTGCGTGAGGGCGGTTATATCACCGTACAGAGTGACGGCTCTCTGCACCTGACCGAGCTTGGCAGAGAGGTCGCCGAAAGAACGTATGAGCGTCACACCCTGCTGACGCAGTTTTTTGTGAACATAGGCGTGAACGAGCAAACCGCCGCAGAGGACGCCTGCAGGATAGAACACGTAATAAGTGAAGAAACCTTTTCCGCACTTAAAAAATATGCCGATCTGGGATAGGAGCTTTTTATGGAATTGCCAAACGACCCTATGATCCTGCTGTCCTATATCAACACAAAGCTGAGAGATACCTGTCCCGACCTTGACGAGCTTTGCAAATCTCTCTGTGTTGACAGAGCTGATATCGAAAGCAAGCTGCTTGTTATCGGCTATGAATATAATGCCGAGCTGGGACGATTTATATAAAACGGAGGTAACTAATGAAAAGAAGAATCAGAACCACAGCAATGCTGCTGGTGGCAGGGGTATCGGTATGCACGTTTGCAGTGCCGTCATACTCTCTTGCCGAACAGAACGAGCAAGCCCCTGTAAAACAGGTATTGGGAGACACAAACTCAAACGGCAAATTGGATATTGCCGATGCAACTGCCATTCAGGAGTATCTGGCTGGGATAAGGAAGCTTGATGATATGGCTGTCAGACGTTCAAAGGTCTGTGGCAACAAGGGGCTTTCCATAACGGACGCTGCCGCCATCCACCGCAGACTTGCAAATATCATCACCCGTTTTCCTGCCGAGGGAACACCAAATACCGAAGAGGTCACCAAAATAGATAACAATGAAATAACTATCTATTTTTCCGAGAGAAAGGGTTGGACTACGGTCAATGCTCAATTCTTCAACCACGCAACGGGAGAGCAGAAGAGCGAATTTCCCGGAGAAGAGATGACCTATGTTGAAACTGACGATTCGGGAAACAAGGTCTACTCCGCCACGGTAGATGTTTCAAAATATGACCGTGTGGTATTCAATGACGGCGAGACCAAAACAACTGAAACTCCCGTGACCAAGGCTAGCTCCGGTTATTACATCAAATCCACCAAGCTGACAAACGGCACTTACTTTGCCTGCGTATACACCTACGGCAAGACCAATGCGGGAAAGCTTGAAACAGTTACACTTCACGACTACCCTGCCGGATATGATAAGGATATCTGCATCTGGACTCCCGAGGGCTATGACCCGTCAGACAAGAGCAAGAAGTACTCAGTTCTGTATATGACTGACGGTGACAACCTCTTCGGACAGCTGCCCACGATGTCGGGCTATGAGTGGGCATGTGACGAGAGCGTAACCTCACTTATGTCAAACGGCGGTGACGGCGTGATAGTTGTCGGCATTACCAGCCTGCCCGAATACCGTGACTACGAGCTGATTCCGAACCTTGGCACGCTATATACCGAGGTTCCCGGCTCGGGAGAGATCGAGGATCAGTTGGGCGGAGCTGTATTTTCCGAATATCTTATGAACACCATTATTCCCTACGTTGAGGCGAACTACAACACAAACTCTATCCGTGGTATTGCCGGCTCATCAAACGGCGGTATCTGTGCTCTCTATATCGGACTGGAAAATCTTGACAAATTTCGCTATATCGGTGCTTTTTCACCGGCATTTGCACTGTATGACAAAGACGTTTGGAACAAATATCTGACTGAGAAAAACTTTTTCGGACAAGTACCTAACCTCTACATTTACTGCGGAAAGACGAAGCACGACACCCTCGAACGCAGAATGTATCCGCTTTCTATCGAAATGGAGGGCTGGCTGACTGCTCTTGGCTATCCTGACGACAAGGTGACTACAGTCATTGACGATGACGGCACCCACAGCGAGGCATTCTGGGCGTTGTACTTCCCCGAAATGCTCGGCTACGGCTTAAAATACTGATACTCTTAAAAAACGGCTGTGAAGGAATGAAGCACTTAACCTCATTTCTTCACAGCCATAATTCTATAATTATTTATCCTATCACTCTTTTTGCCGCCGGATGTATGCGGTAATCCTTGGGTATTACGTTGTAGTTATCCTTGAAGCTCTTCGCCTCGGCAAAGACGGAGTCATAGATATACTTGCCGATAGCCGTCCACGCATGACCGGTATCGTGGCATATACTTACATTGTTGTAGCCTATCTCCCTGAACAGGAACGCTATTGCAGCCGAATCGGAAACACAGCACCCCTGGTGATTTTCAAATATATCGTTGGCAAAGATGACCTCCCAGCCCTGCATACGGTAGATGGGACCCAGCTTTCTGTACTGCTTGTAGGGGAAGGCAACCACCCATTTGAAGCATTTCAGACGTTTTTGTGCCATTGTATCGGTGGGCTTGGTGATCTTGTGCAGTATACGTGCAGCCTTCATCATGGTTTCTATCTTTCGCTTGCCCTTGCTGTCAGTGACGGCAAAGCCGTTTTTGTCGATTTTTATTCCGTCAACTGTCTTTTTGATTATCCGCTTTCCGCTTATCCTGTCAAACAGGCAGTAGCCCTCGGATATCTTCTGCCAGCCCTTCTGCATAACTCCGCTGTCCGAGAACATATAGGCAGACTTTCCTATCCAATAGATTCCCCGTCTGTAGGCTTCTCCGTCCTTGGTATAGTAGTAAACATTTCCGTTCACCTTAGTCCAGCCTATCTTTCTTATCTTGAAGTTGAGAACAGTTGTTCCCGTGAAGTTACCCCTTCCCCTTATTACGGCTTGGGCTGTTCCCACCTTCACATTGTTCTTGTAGCTGACTGTGTAGTCGGAATCGAGCTTCAGCTTATTGCCGTTGTAGTACAGGCAAAAGCTCTGCTCTCTCTCCTTACCGTTGTATTTTATTATCTTCTTAAATTTATCCGGCTTCGCTTTTTTGACAGAGACAGGCACGATCTTAAAGCCGATTTTTCTGCTGCCGCCGTAAACACCCTTACCGCTTACGGTTATGTATGACTTGCCGACGTTTTTCTGCGGTGCATAGCTGACTGTATAGTCCGAGCCTTGCTTTAGGGTCTTTCCGCCGTATTTCAGGCTGATGACCGGCTTGACCGTCAGCCCCGTGTAAGCGTATTCTTTTTTCAGCTTTGACGGTTCAGCTTTGGCAATATTTACCAACTTAGGCTTGATCTTCCTCTTGGCTGTTGCCTTGCACCGACTGCATCTGTACAGGGTGTAGCCCTCGGTTTTTAATGTGGGGCTTACCGTTTTGACCTTGACTGTGTATGAATGTCCCAGCCTGTCAAGCTTTTCAGTGTAGGTACTTCCACAGCTGCATTTGTATACCGCCTCCCCGTCATGGGTACAGTCGGGAGCTTTGGCGGTGGTTTTGCTGTAGCTGTGCGGTTCTGCTTCAAAATCAAAGCCGTACCGCTGTGCATATCCTTCCGCAGCCGAATCCTTGTGACAGATTATTCTGAGGTTTTCGTTCTTCTTCGGCTCTTCTCCGCTGTAGTTGCTGTAGCCTATGGCATAGTCAGAGATATCAGTCACCGAGGGAGGAATACTCACACTTGTGACGTAGCTGTTTCCGACGGCATAGGGCAAAACAGACTTGACCTTATGACCCTCCAGACTCTTGGGTATAGTCACCTCGGCTTCCTCTCCTGCATAGAGCATAATCTCTGCACGATCATCATTTGTGACCGTATAGACAAAACTGCTGTCCAAATGAGCATCGGACAGCTTATCCACAGGCAGGGCAGTATCGGCACTGATGACTGCACCGCCGTCAAAAAACATAATCGCACTAAGCAATGCGATCACAGACAATTTTATATTCATTTGTTATTACCTTCCCAAATTAAATAACATCTATACTATACCATAAATGGCTTCCAAAGGCAATAAGCTGTACACAAATTTTTAATCTAATCTTCGTTGCAAGTTCATATTATCGATCATTACCGCACACATACATTTCACCTTCGGCATATACAATGTAATCATCATAAACAAGGAGATGATAATATGAAACGCACAGATTACATTGTGATACCGGCATACGAGCCTGACGCAGTGCTTCCGCTGATCGTCAAGGAAATCAGATCAACCACCAACTACTCTGTAATCGTTGTCAATGACGGGAGCAGTCCACACTGCAACGGCATCTTTGACCGCCTCGAAAAGCACTGCACCGTCCTCACTCACCCTGTCAACAGAGGCAAGGGAGAAGCTCTGAAAACGGCGTTCAAGTATCTTCTCCCGATCGCCGACAGCAACAGTGTGATCGCCCTGATGGACGCAGACGGGCAGCACAAGCTCGGCGATGTCAGCAGGCTGATAAACGAGGTCAGATGCTCAGATGACGGTCTTTATCTTGGGTCAAGAGAGTTCAGCGGTGAAGTCCCTCTGCACAACAAGCTGGGCAACAGGATCACCCTGGCACTGTTCAGGCTGATAACCGGACTCGGCATACACGACACCCAAACGGGGCTGAGGGCTTTCCGAGGAAAATTGCTTGAAGAAATGATAAGCATTGAGGGAAGCAGGTATGAGTATGAGATGAATATGCTCCTCAGCTTCTCCGAGAAAAAAATACCGATCAGGGAGATAATGATCGAAACCGTCTACATTGACGGCAACAGATCCTCACACTTCAACCCTCTTATTGATTCCATACGCATCTATCGGGAGATATTCAAGTTTCTCGCCGCATCGGTGGCAGGCTTTATCGTAGACTACGCTATGTACGCACTGTTTATCCTTATGGGCTTTAGCCTCGGTTATGCAAACGTGCTGGCAAGGGTGATAAGTGCAAGTGTAAACTTCACACTCAACAGGAGCTTTGTTTTCAAGAGCAAGACCTCTTTTATCAAAAGCCTGATAAAGTACGGCATACTCGCAGTGTTCATACTGACAGCCGACACTGTGCTTATCTGGGTAATGACACACACTCTCGGGATAAACCTACTGTTGGCGAAACTCATTGCAGAGCCTGTGATGTTCTTATTCAACTGGACGGTACAGCGACTGTACATCTTTTCAAAAAAGCCTGTAACGCTGAAGGGAGAGATCAATAATGCTTAAAAAACATCTGTGGCTGATAATGTACTCGGTCGCACTGACAGCCTTCACGGTATATATAGCCCTGGATACCTTTGCGATAGAGAGGGTATACGACAGCACGGCAGGTGAGCTGAATATGGCTATGTTTGACACAGCAACCGAGCAAAGCTCCGACTCCGCTGTATCGACAGTCACCGAAGAAAATACCACCGCCACCGAAAGCGTCACCACCTCCGACAGCTACAGCGACGGCAACATCAGCATCAAGCTCTCCGAGTATTACGAGAACAACACCAAGATATACGTTGCAGACGTTACGCTGTCATCGGCTCAATATCTCAAAACCGCCCTCGCCGAAAACTCCTACGGCAGGAACATCACACAGAAAACAAGTGAGATGGCACAGGCAAACAATGCAGTGCTTGCCATCAACGGAGATTACTACGGTGCACAGCAAAGCGGTTATGTGATAAGGAACGGGATAGTTTACCGCTCCGAGGGTGCCGACAAGGATGTACTCTGCATCAAGACCGACGGCTCGTTTTTCATAACAAGCAGCAGTGAATACACCGCACAGGAGCTTGTAGACAGCGGAGTTTGGCAGGCATTCTCCTTCGGTCCCGCACTTGTGGAGAACGGTACAGTTACTGTAGACGAAAGCGATGAGGTAGGCAGAGCTATGGCAAGCAATCCCCGCACAGCCATAGGAATAATTGACGATCTGCACTATGTTTTTGTTGTATCGGACGGAAGGACGGACGAGAGTGCAGGGCTGTCGCTGTCACAGCTGGCGGATTTTATGCAGGGGCTGGGCGTCACGACCGCATACAATCTTGACGGAGGCGGATCATCGACAATGTATTTCAACGGACAGATCATTAACAACCCTACCTCGGGACACGGCTCAAAGGAAAGGAGCGTGAGCGATATTGTTTACATCGGATAAGAAACTCGATTTTTTCAAAACAGAATTTGTCTACCTGATCTTCACTATCATCACAGTGGGCTTCGGCTACGGGTACGAACAATTCAGCCATGATGTCTACTCGATATTTATGGTATACGCATTCACAGTACCGCTGTTCCTCGGTATGCTTCCGCTGTTTCTGCTGAGGGTGTTCGGAGTACGCAGGCTTCCAAACAGACTGTCGCTGAATCTATACAACTCGGGACTTGCGGCACTGACCGTGGGTAGCATATTCAAGGGTGTACTGGACATCTACGGCACTTCCAATGACCTTATCTTAATATATCCTATAGTCGGCGGAGTGCTGGTGCTTGCAGGAATTGGAGCGTAT
>CACYCD010000190.1 GCA_902772755.1 uncultured Ruminococcus sp. | reverse complement strand
AATATCAAGGTAAAGAACAGCTATGACAAGGCAAAGGGAGTATACAGCTTCACCTTCAAGGGCAAGGGCTACGGAATCAACAACCTCACCTTTAAGTACAAGACGGGCAGCAAAAAGTGGGTGTCTGTTCCCATGACACTCTTTGTAGACCCGCAGAATAGTATAATGAGAACCATCTGACAGCAAAACACGGCACTTATTTGGGTGCCGTGTTTTGACTTATTCAACTCTTGACTGAACATCAAGCTTTCCCTCGTGTTTGATGTAATGATCAAACCAGTTGAGGACAATGCTGTTTACCTTTGTCATACATTCCTCGGGGTCGATATCTCCGTGACCAAGCATTGAGCCGAGGTAGGGCGAAAGCATCGGCAGGTCTGTAAAATCCATGTGCTTTGCACCGGCAAACACAGTACGCTGTCCCGTCCTTGCATTCTTAACAAAGCTCTTTGTAACATCGCCGTAGACATCTGATTTTTCCTGTTCTTCCGTCATCTCCTGTGATATGACAAGCACGGGGATCGGATACGGTTTTTTATTCTTGACACATTTTCCGTCTTTTATTTTGGAAACTTCACCAAGCACTGTGCCGTCAAGGTCGATCACTGCGTCAATATCCCTGCGTTCTCTGCCGACTGCCACACCCGAAGCACCGCCGAGAGAATGACCTATCAAGCCTATCTTGTCTGTATCTATTTCCGAAATAACCTTTTTGACGGTTGCTTCATCTTCCGTATGCCAGGCTTTGCCGAGGGTGTCGCCGTCTTTAGCGGCTTTTATTGTGTCAAGCACAAAGTTTTCATCATCAACTCTGAGCTTTAGCCAGCTTTGAGTGGTGTTGAATACCAATTCATTTGTTATTCCTTCGTTGTCTCCACCGATCTCCATTGCATCGTTGATGAAATCATTGTCAACAATAACGGTGTTGCCATCGGTATCGGTTGTAAAAAACGCATGGTGCGGATGATCCAGGGCAGCTACGATATAGCCGTGTGACGCAAGCTCATTATAGGTGGAGAAGTTGCTCTGATAGTATCCGAAAGCACCGTGTGAAAAAACTATGAGCGGACAATTCTTTACATCTCCGTCGGGATAGTAGAAATGAGTGGGTACCTCTCTGAAAGAACCATCGTTTTCAAACTCGTCAAGACGGCTTTCATCGACAAGTATTGTATCGACCTGTTTCACCTCATATTCACCGGTGGTTTCCAATCCGTGGTAATTCGCAAAAATAAACGAAGGTACAAGTGTTACCGAAATCAAGATAATTGAAAGCAGACAGTTGACGACCGACCAGCCTCGTTTTTTCATACCGACTGCACTGTTGTGTCTGATAAGCCACGATATACCTGCTGTCAAAAATCTGAAGCCGACAACAAAGAGTGCGAGGAAAAACCGCCACTTTAGATATATATTCGGTGCGGCGATTATCCCTGCAAGCAGTCCTGTTTCAACAAGTCTGACAATCGCCCTGTTCCTGAGCCAAGCGGTTTTTTCACCGAATTTTGTGAAGGTCAGCACTACAAGTGTGATCTCCAATACTGCAAAAACTAACAAAAAAATTTTTCCCATACTTGATCAACCTTTCTGTCTGTAATGTAAGATGCAGACCGGGCATAGTGTTAGGGCAGCTGCATAGGAGCAGTGCCGAATCTGCTGTGCCACTTTGCAACAAAATTCTCGGTTGCTTTCTTGTCCTTCTTGGTGCGTTCCCACCAGCACCACCACGATTCAAAGTCGCTCATAATACTTGTCACGTGCGGAGTATAGGCTTTGCCACAGCGGACATTTTCGATCATAATAACGGGGACTGAGTGTACCTGATACTTTTTTCCTCGGCACAGTCCGACTACCTCTATTGTCTTGTTGTCAAAGTCCCAGATTTTGCCACAAAGATACACCTTTGTACCGCCTGAAAACGCAGGTGTTCCATAGCGGATAATCCCCTCGCTGTCGGGGTGCGGAGTTTTGACGATATTGCCGACCACAGCATATCTCCAATGTACTTGTTCAGACATAATCATTCGCCCTTTGCAATATAATCTACAATAATACATCATTATTATACTATATTTTCTATAATAATACAAGCCCCCTGCAAAAAAACGACAAGATAAACCTGCCGTTTTTTGCTGTTACTTTTGTATTCTTGAAATGATCTCTCTTTTGTATTGTAAAAATTCATCGGTGAGGTTAAAGCTTTGTCTGCGTGGCTTGGGTTCGCTTATCACTATTTCATCGGTGATCGTACCTGGCTTTCCTTTCAAAAGATATATTCTGTCGGAAAGCAGGATAGCCTCGTCAACATCGTGGGTTATAAAGATAGTTGACAGCTTGATGTTCTCCATCACGTTCAAATACCAGCGGTGCATCTCACCCTTTGTAATGGTATCAAGGGCACTGAACGGCTCATCAAGCAGAGCGACCTGAGCGGAAAACAGATATGTCCTGAGCAGTGCCGCACGCTGACGCATACCGCCCGACAGCTGTGCCGGATATTTCTTCTGCGTTCCCTCAATGCCAAATTCGGCAAAGTGCTGTCCTGCGATTTTTCTCGCCTCGGCTTTCTTCTCACCCTTTATGATGAGTGGCAGTGCAACATTATCCTCTACAGTGCGGTACGGCAGGAGCATATCCTTTTGGAGCATATAGCTGATCTTGCCTGTCCTGCCCGTGACGTCCTCGCCGTTCAGCAGTACCTGTCCCTGCTGTGGCTTGTTCAGTCCTGCAATTACGTTGAACAGGGTAGTCTTGCCCCCACCGCTGACACCCAGCAGGCAAACAATCTCGCCTGTGTGCAGGGTGATATTCACGTTTTTTATTGTTTCGGTTACACCATCATACGAAAATGTAACATTCTTTACTTCCAGCACTCCCATTATTCGGGTAAGTAATCGTTGGTAAAGCCCGTGTTTTCGGGTATCTTTGAATCAAACAGCTTGTTGTCGTTGATCCAGTCATAAAACCTGTTCCAGCGTTCGGGATCCATATATCCCCACTGTGAGACCTCGGCTTTGTATTCCTTGGAGAGATACTTCTGACTTTCAACTACCAGCTTTTTGTCAAGCTCGGGTGCGTTATTCAGCAGGATATCGGCGGCGTCCTCGGGGGCATCTATCGCAAACTCATAACCCTTTTTCAGTGCCGAAAGAAAAGCTTTTGCTGTGTCGGCATTATCCTTCAACCAATCGGAATTGCCGATAATAACGGGGGTGTAGTAGTCAAATACGGGATCAATGTCCTTAAATGCAAAATAGTCGGTATCAAGTCCGGCAACCTCGGTGGCAACGCCTGCCCAGCCGTAAAATATCCAGATAGCGTCAACGGACTTTGACTGCAAAGCGGATACCTCGTCCGTAACAGTTGAGGGAATGAGCTTGACCTTGCCGAAATCACCGCCGTCAGCTTCAACCACCTGCTTCAAGGTAGCCTTCTCGATGGGAAGATCCCAGGTAGCATACTTCTTGCCCTCAAGACCCTTGGGTCTGTCCATACCGCTTCCTTTGAGAGAGATTATGCCCGAGGTGTTGTGCTGAACCACTGCGGCGACCGCCTCAACGGGCATCTTGTTGTCGCCTGCCACAGCCGGAAGCATACTGTCCTGGAAAGAAACACCAAACTGTGCTTTGCCGCTGCCTACGAGCATTTCCGCTCCGTCCTCGGGTGGCTGGACTATCTCTACCTCAAGACCTGCATCGCTGAAATATCCCTTGTCCTGTGCGACATACAGACCGGTATGGTTTGTGTTAGGCGTCCAGTCAAGCACAAAGGTAACCTTGGTTTTTTCCGTTTTTTCGTCTGTTTTACCGTCATTGGAAGCCTGCTTGGAACAGCCTGCCGTTATAAGCAGCACAAGGGTGCAGGCGATGACAGCTGATAAAATTTTTTTCATTTCTGTTTGCTCCTATTATTATTTATTTTTTCCCACGGCATACACACTCTCTGTAAAACGGAGGTGAGCCAAATGAGAACAAGGCTTATCACGGAAATCAAAATGATCACCGCAAACATTTTGTCTGACGAGAAGGACTTGCGGACACGGGTCATATAACAGCCAAGACCCACCGTTCCGCCTATCCACTCGGAAACAACTGCACTGACTACCGCATAGGACACCGATATTTTCAGCGAGGAAAAGAACTGTCCAAGCGAATTGGGAAATTTGACATAGCGGAATATCTGCCTGCGGTTTGCACCCATTGAACGCATAAGGTTCACCGTGTCGGCATCAACGGACGAAAAACCCTCCAGCAGACTGATGGTTATCGGGAAGAACACCACCAGGATTATCAAGATGATTTTCGGAAGCATCTCATAGCCCAGCCAGATTACAAGCAGGGGTGCAATTGCAATAGTGGGGATAGTCTGACTGACGATTATCAAGGGGGAGATCATTCTGCGGACAAAAGAAAACCTGTCCATAACCACAGCCATAATAAAGCCTACGGCTATTCCGAGAAACAGCCCGATAAACGTTTCTTCCAGTGTGACACAGGCGTGATCCAGCATAAGTTCCCTGTCCTTCACAAATGCTTCTGCAACATCGGACGGTGACGGAAGCATATACTTAGGCACCTCCGTGAATTTGCAGACCAAATGCCAGACAAGTAATAGTAATGCCAATGCCGATGCAGGCAGAACTGCCTTACTGATGGTGTTTTGTAACTTTTCTTTCAATTGTCAGAACCTCTCCCTCGGGGCGATAGTCAACCTTGATATAGGCAAGGACAGACGGGGCACCTGCACGTATGGCTATGTGCTGACACTCCTTGACAATATCCATCAGCTCGTCATAGTCACCTTCGATGGCAGTCTCAAACGGTCCCACATAGCACTTCAGCCCTGTGCTTTTGATGTAGGCGATCACCTCGTCCACAATGCGAATGAGTTCTTCGTCATTTTTTGCCTGTGGCAAAGTCTGTATAGCTACACTTGCATTCATAATAAATCCTCCAAAAATTCAAAAAATAAGCACTGCAAAACGCAGTGCTCCAACGGTGATAAAAATGTGAGCTTCCTACGTCGGCATTATCCGAATCAGGTTAAGGGTCAAGGCATAGCCTAATCTCAGCCTGCTGCTGCAAGCTCCCCTGCTATATACAGTTTACCGCTTTAGCAGTAAAAAGTCAAGAGTTTTTAAAAAATCCCCAAAACATTGTTTT
>CACYCD010000189.1 GCA_902772755.1 uncultured Ruminococcus sp. | reverse complement strand
TCAGTACCCCCTCACCAAGATCGGTGCTTCGGGTATGGACGTAGGTCTCCCCGACGGTCAGATGGGCAACTCCGAGGTAGGTCACACAAACATCGGAGCCGGCAGAGTCGTCTATCAGGAGCTTACCAGGATCACCAAGTCGATTCAGGACGGTGACTTCTTTGAAAATGAAGTACTTCTGAAAGCCGTTAAAAATGCCAAGGACAACGACTCCTCGCTTCACCTTATGGGACTGCTCTCCGACGGCGGTGTACACTCCCACAATACACATCTTTACGGACTTGTTGAGCTTGCCAAAAAGTCAGGTCTTAAAAAAGTATACATTCATGCGTTTTTGGACGGACGTGACGTACCGCCCTCGTCTGCCAAGGATTTTATAATTGACTGCGAGGCAGAGCTTGATAAGATCGGTGTGGGAAAAATTGCCACAGTAATGGGCAGATACTACGCCATGGACAGAGATAACCGCTGGGAGAGAGTTGAGAAGGCTTACTCCGCTCTGGTCTACGGAGAGGGCGTAGAGGCTGATTCTGCTGTTGAGGGTGTTCAGGCTTCCTACGATGACGGTGTTACGGACGAATTTGTCGTGCCGATCGTTGTCAAGGGCGGAGATACCATCAAGGCAAATGACTCCGTTGTATTCTTCAACTTCCGTCCCGACCGTGCAAGAGAGATCACAAGAACCTTAGTTGACAAGGATTTCAGCGGTTTTGAAAGAAGAAACGGCTTCTTCCCGCTCAACTATGTTTGTATGACCCAGTACGATGCGGCTATGCCGAATGTTGACATAGCCTTCAAGCCGCAGAAGCTCACCAATACGATAGGCGAGTACGTTTCAAACCTCGGTATGAAACAGCTCAGAATAGCAGAAACCGAAAAATATGCACACGTCACCTTCTTCTTTAACGGCGGTGTTGAGAAGCAGTATGAGAACGAGGACAGAATACTCGTAAAATCTCCTGCTGTTGCTACATACGACCTCCAGCCCGAGATGAGTGCTTATGAGGTGACTGACAAGCTGGTTGACGCTATTAAGAGCGGTGAGTATGATATGATCATTCTCAACTTTGCAAACTGTGATATGGTAGGTCACACAGGTGTGTTTGACGCTGCAGTCAAAGCTGTTGAAGCCGTTGATACCTGCGTGGGCAAGGTAGTTGATGCGATCACTGAGATGGGCGGAGTTGCCCTCATCACCGCCGACCACGGAAACGCCGACAAGATGTATGAGGCTGACGGTTCACCGTTTACGGCTCACACCACCAACCCCGTGCCGTTCTGCGTTGTCAACTATCCCAAGTGCAGCCGTCTGCGTGAAAAGGGCGGCAGACTCTGCGACATCGCTCCCACAATGCTGGAGATACTCGGAGTTCCCCAGCCTGAGGAAATGACGGGAGTATCACTGATAGCTGAATAATTAACAGGTGCAGTACAGCTTTGTGCTGCACCTTTGTTAGCAATATACCCAATGAAAAACCCTGCGATATGTGCAGTTTTTACGAAAAAGATTTTTTCCAAAAAATTTATAAATTATTCATATATTTTTATGAAAGAATGTGTTATAATTGTTTTAACAGAAAAATGTTGGAGGCAATTAAAATGAAAAGAAAAGGAATTTTATCAATTGCACTTGCTGCTGCTATGGTCGCTACGGCTTGTGCAGGCACTCTGTCTGCAAATGCTGCTGCAAGCAATGACAGCCTTGCATCTCAGTACTCAACCAACAGTGCAGGAGTGGGTGCAAATAAAAGCATCACTGTAGACGGAGATATCGGCGACTGGGACAGCTCTATGCTTATTGCTCAGGGTGCTGCCAACGATGATCCCCGTGTATACAGACCCAACTCAATGTATGAGGTTGGTGTTGATATGTATGCACTCTATGGTGCTTATGACGACAAAAACCTCTATCTTATGTGGGAAATGACAAATGTTCAGGACTGCGTAGCTCCCAATGACGACTATCCGCTCACACAGGGAACACTCTATATGAATCAGAACTTTCCTTTCTTTATTGCCATTGACACAGGCGACAGCTCTTCTGCCATCGGCAATAATGCACAGCTCACCACATCCGGTACTATCTGGAATTCAGGTATCACCTGGACTCAGCCTTTCAATAAGCTGATCGCCGTTTCCACAAACGGTTCCAATGGCCCTTTCGTTTACGGCGGAAACAGCTCAGGTCTTAACGCTAAGGAAACTCACACCGCAGCTACCTCAGGTGTAGTGTTCAAATACGGAAAGGGTATCCTCAGCCAGTCCATCAAGGGCATTGACAAGGGCTACGGCAAAAATAACAACCGTGTTGTAGGCGATGTTTGCAACGAGTCCGCCGCTTGGGTAGATTTTAATGCGAACGGTCACAAGAGTTCTACAATGGACTTCCACTATGAGATGTCTATTCCGCTCAGCACAATCGGAACTGACTCTTCATCTATCAAGAACAACGGAATCGGCGTAATGGTAGTTGCCACAATGGGTAAATCCGCTCTTGACTGCCTGCCTTATGACGTAGCAATGAACGACAACGCTGATCAGCCCGATACAGAATCACAGGAAAACAACAGCTATGAGAAGAGTGACGCAGACCAGATCACAGCAGCTTTTGCAAGGATCGGCAAGGGCGGCGGAAATACTCCCAAGCCCACAGTTACACAGCCCACACAGTCACAGACACAGCCCACAACTCCTTCCGGTCAGAAGGGTGATTCCAACAGAGACGGCAAGATCAACATCAAGGACGTTACCACCATTCAGAAGTATGTTGTGAAGAAGTACACCGCAGATCAGCTTGACTTGGTCGCTGCTGAGGTTGACGGTGACGGATCAGTCACAATCAAGGACGCAACAAAGATCCAGAAGTTTGTCGCAGGTCTCGGCACTCTGGCTTAAAACATAATTATCCCGACGGGCTGAATTTCAGCCCGTCATTTTGTTGCAGTACAGCGGTTATTGTGGTATAATATAAGAAAATTTCAAAATTATTCCCACGGTGAATTATATGAACACAGCGGATTATTTTTTGTATGTGCTTAGATCCTTTTATCAAAACACCGACTGCGATCAGCCCGAAGGCGATATTGATTTAAAAGAATTATACCGTCTGTCGGTGATCCACGATGTTGTCGGCATAGTGTTTACAAAGCTCAAAGACCTGGATTTTTTCAAGAAGTCGCAGGTCTATTCCGCATTCCGCAAAGCGTTCCTGTTTTCATCGGGCGAGGGTATGATGACGGGCAGCGGAATAAAAACGCTGACTGAGGTCTTGAACAGTGAAAATATTCCGCATATACTGTTCAAGGGTGCAGTGGTAAGAAATACCTATCCGCTTGCGGAGCTTCGCACGATGGGGGACATTGATTTTTATGTCAATGAAAAATACACCGAGAAAGCGATGAAAACGCTCACCGACAACGGATTTCGGGAGGACAGCTCCCACGCACACCCGTTTGTCAGGGTTCTCAGCTTCGCCTCCTGCGAATTTGAGATGCACAGCAGTCTTGCCAGCCGTAACTGCGACCTCAACCGCTCCGATTTTATTTCATTTTTCAAAGGCTGTGAGGAACACTGCATACCGATCTCGGGCAGTACCAAAACGCTTGAACCGACCTACCACCTCGTATTTTTGCTCTATCATCTGCTACGCCACTTTGAATGTAAGGGTTGCGGAGTAAGAATGTTCCTTGATTTCGCATTTTTCACCGACTTCTACAGAGAGCAGATAGACCTTGAACAGCTAAAGCTCCGTCTTGATGAGTTGAAGCTCTTTACTTTTGCAAATTCAGTCTACAGCTTTTGCAGTGTGAAATTCGGCTGCAATATGCCCGATATTTTTGAAAACAAGCTTTCACCGGCGGAGATGCAGTTTTTTGCCGACAAGATACTCAAAGCAGGTACCTTCGGTCATCAGGCGAAGGAGGGTGCAGATGAACGCATCTTGCGTACTCAAATACTCTCGGGCTGTGAAAATCATCGGCACGGCTACATCACAGGCTTGTTCAGATTGATTTTTCCGTCCGCAGAACAGCTCTATTATCACGGCTTTTTAAAAAGTCAGACTGCCTCGATCGCCCGATATCCCCTTGCATACGCAAAAAGATTTCACTTCTTAATTTTCAAAAGAAAGGGTACAGGTGAATTTTTTAAGGATCTGATAAAGAGAAGATCGGCTAAGCCCGATACGGAGCTGATAGAAAAATTAGGTATATATCAAAGCTGACACCGCAGACTCTGCGGTGTTTTTGTTGTCATAATTTTTAATTCTCCTTAATATCATTTATACATAAGGGCATCTGAACAATGCTCAATAGTCAGGAATTTACTGTTGCAAAACGGTCGTTCCGAAAGGAGAAATTATGGAAACAGAAAAAAATATAAAAATTTCCAACAGAGAAGTGATATTGAGTCAGGCACTCGAAGAGCCGGTCGATGTGGATTTTACTCTGCCGGACTATTGCCCCGATATTGAAAAAATCCTCAAATGCACCCTCACGCCTCAGATCTACACCAGAAATATCTCGGGCGGTGTGCTTGAGATCGAGGGTGTGTCCATCGTTTCGGTGATGTATGTTGACAGCGTGAGGAAGGCTCTCAGAACAAGCAAGCAGGTCGTTCCGTTCAACCGCACGGTGAACATCAGGGAACTGCCCGACAGCCACTGCATCTTTACCACAGCTTCAACCGAATATGTCAATTGCAGAGCTTTGTCACCCAGACGGCTGGTGATCAAAGGCTCGTTCAGCCTGAAAACGGAGATAGTCGGAAAAACCGTCACGGCGATACCCTCTGCCGACAGCTTTGACGGCTTTCAAAAAATGTGCGTAAAAAGGAGCTTTATGGACGTTACCGCTGTTACGGAGGAGACCTTTGGTATAAACGAGACTGTCAGCGTTCAGAACAAGCCCGATATCGAGAGCATAATAAAAACCGTGGTGAAGGTCAGCGTCAGCGAGCATAAGGCGATAGAGGATAAGATCATGGTCAAGGGTGAGCTTAATTTACGGCTTCTCTATCTTTCGGATCTGTACACGGGGGAGACACAGTGCCTTGACTATGTATTGCCGTTCAGTCAGATAATTTCCTGCACGGGGGCGGACAGCGACACGGTGAATAATATTTCCTGTCAGCTATTGTCCTACGATGTCAATGCGAGCGGTGAAAATGACGAAAAAACCGTTTCGGTAGAGGCGAGGATAAACCTCACTGCGATCTGCTACAAGGCACAGGAAGCAGAGCTTGTGACAGATGCCTACTCAAAGGAATATGTTTGTGAGCTGAGGCATAAGCCGTTGCAGACGGTTTCCTCAGTGCGTCCGATAAAACGCAGTTTTATACGAAAAATGGACATTTCTTCAAATGACAGGGGATTTTCGAGGATACTTGATGTGTACAACGAGAGCTGTTCCGCAGGCGTCAGAAACGATGCCGGCACCCTGACCCTTGTCGGCAAGGCAGGGCTGTGCGTCATAGCACTTGACGGTGAGGGCATACCGTTTTACATTGAGCGTACAATGGACTTCACCGACAAGTCAGACGAGCCGTTCGGCAATGCCTTCGACATAAAAGCCGTGGTGACCTCTGTCAGCTACAGGATAAAGGACGAACACACTCTGGAGCTTAGGGTGGAGCTTGTAACTAACATATTCGTTACCAATAGCGATAATGTAAACATCATTGACGGCATTGAGGTGTTTGAGGACAAAATGATAGAAAAACCCCGATCTGCCCTCACCCTCTACTTCGCCGAAAAGGGAGAAGCTCTGTGGGATATTGCCAAGCACTATTATACGGAAGAACAGTTTATAGTTGAGGATAATGACCTCGCAGAAACGGTACTCTCCCAAAAAGAGATGCTGATAATTCGCAGATGAATTTACGGAGGAAAAAGCTTTGACGGAAAGAAGTATTTACAGGGATATTGCCGAACGCACAAGCGGAGATATCTATATCGGCGTGGTGGGTCCCGTCAGAACGGGCAAAAGCACCTTTATCAAAAAATTTATGGATACCATAGTAATCCCGAATATCGAGGAAGAAAACCTCAGAAGCCGTACAAATGATGAGCTTCCGCAGTCCGCAGGCGGTCGCACGATAATGACCACAGAGCCGAAGTTCATACCCGAGGAGGCAATGGAGATATCTCTGCCCGACAATGCTCATCTAAGGGTGAGAATGATCGACTGTGTGGGATATGTCGTAGACGAATCAATGGGCTATATGGAGGACGACCGCCCCAGAATGGTAAAAACACCGTGGGCGGAGGAGGAGATACCCTTTAATGAAGCTGCCGAGATAGGCACAAAAAAGGTGATAACCGACCACAGCACCATAGGTCTTGTGATAACGACAGACGGCTCGATCAGCGATATATCGAGGGATTCCTATGTTGAAGCGGAGGAAAGAGTAGTCGGGGAGCTGAAAGCCATAAACAAGCCGTTTGTGATACTGCTCAACTGCGTTGAACCCGAAAGCAAGGACAGCAATATGCTGTCAAACGAGCTTTCGCACAAATATCAGGTACCCGTTCTGCCCGTCAACTGTCTGACGATCGACGAAAACGAGATCAAGCGTGTGCTGGCACAGGTGCTGTTTGAATTTCCCATCAGGGAGATAAACATTGATATGCCTCGCTGGGTGGTGAACCTTTCTAAGGAGCATTGGCTGAAAAGTGACATTTTTTCGAGGATAAACGACAGTGCAAGGGGTATCGAGAAGCTCCGTCAGGTACAGGACGCCTGCAGCCTCATAGCTCAGGATAAATACATCGACTCAGGGGAGATCAAGGAGCTTGACCTCGGCAAGGGCATAGCGGATATCAGGCTTTCGGTCGATAGTGGGTGCTTCTATAAGGTTATGTCCGAAAAGACGGGCACCGAGATCCTTGACGAGGAGGAGCTGATGGAGAGCATAAGTATGCTGTCCGAAAAGCAGAAGGAATTTGACAAGATAGCCGCCGCCTACCGTGATGTTGAGGAAAAGGGCTATGGAATAGTGATGCCCACGCTGGAAGAGCTGACCCTCGATGAGCCGCAGATAATCAAGCAGAGCGGAAAATACGGCGTCCGCCTGAAAGCGTCTGCACCCTCGATACATATGATGAGGGTGGAAACCGAGGCGGAGGTAACGCCGATAGTCGGAAGTGAACAGCAGAGCCGTGAGCTTGTGGCATACCTGCTGAAGGAATTTGAGGAAGATCCCGTGAAGATCTGGGACAGCAACATCTTCGGCAAGTCCGTACACGAGCTGGTGAACGAGGGTCTGCACAACAAGCTGTACCGTATGCCCGAGGACGCAAGAAGGAAAATAGCGGAAACAATTGAAAAAATAATCAATGACGGTTGCAACGGATTGATTTGTATTATTTTGTAGATTCCACATTCATATACAGATTTAATGAAATATATAGCTGTATTTTGTTCATTATCGCAAAAATTTAAAAAACCCCCATATTTTATTGAATAAATTCCCAACTCATTGTATAATATTAGGGTATAAATCAAGGGCAGTATCGCAGAGTGACGATTATGCGTTGCTTCCCAAATAAATATGGGGGATCTTATGGATATCAACTGTATCTTGGCAGCGGCTCTTCCGTTTGAGGAGAAGGTAAGTCTTTCAATGACTACCCTGCTCACCGGATTTGTTGTTGTATTCTCTGTGTTGCTCCTTCTCATAGTTATGATAATACTTTTGGGAAAAATTGTGACGGCAGCACAGAAGAAGCCTAAAAAGAAATCGGAGACTCCGACTGTAACTGCTCCGACAGTCACACAAAACACTCCCGTTACCTCAGCCTCTGACGGCATACCCGAGGAGATCATCGCTGTAATAGCGGCCGCTGTTGACAGCACCTTCGGTGCGGGAAAAGCAAGGATCACAGGAATCAAAAAATCTCGTGCCGCAGGCGGTCGTTCGGCATGGGGACAGGCCGGTGTAATGAACAACACCAGACCGTTTTGATCGGAAAGGAAGTTGAAAAATGGATATAATTAACGGCTTCTTGGAAGGTGTTTCGGGACTGCTCCAGAACTCCGGCTTTGTTGCCATAGACTGGCAAAACTATGTGATGATAGGTATTTCCTTCATTCTCCTTTACCTCGCAATCAAAAAGGAATATGAACCGCTTATCCTTCTGCCGCTTGCATTCGGTATGCTGCTTGTAAACCTCTGCCCCGGAATTATGGGTGCTCCCAAAACCGAGTTTGTGCCTGAGCTTGAATATCTCAGCTCGCATGACATCGGCACTCAGTCGGTGCAGTATGCGATAACCGAGATAGGCGGTGAGCGTTATTACAATGTTCCCGAGTACGGCGGACTGCTCTATTACCTCTATCAGGGCGTAAAGATGGGCATCTATCCTCCGCTTATCTTCCTCGGCATAGGTGCTATGACGGACTTCGGTCCTCTGATCGCAAATCCCAAGTCATTTATCCTGGGTGCTGCGGCTCAGATAGGTATTTTTATCACCTTCATCGGTGCTATTTTCCTCGGCTTTACGGCAAAAGAGGCAGGTGCGATAGGCATTATCGGCGGTGCCGACGGTCCTACGGCGATTTTTGTTACCTCAAAGCTCGCTCCGGATCTGCTCGGACCGATAGCGGTTGCGGCTTATTCCTATATGGCACTGGTGCCTATTATCCAGCCGCCTATTATGAAGCTTCTCACGACCAAAAAAGAGAGAAGCATCAAGATGGAACAGCTCAGACCTGTTTCTAAGCTGGAGAAGATCATTTTCCCGATAGTTGTTACCGTGCTTGTGGCACTGCTCCTGCCCGATGCGGCTCCGCTCGTGGGTATGCTTATGCTCGGCAACCTGATGAAGGAATCCGGTGTGGTTGACAGAATCGCTAAGACCGCTCAGAATGAGCTTATGAATATTGTTACCATCTTCCTCGGTACTACCGTAGGTGCTACGGCAAAGGGTACAGTATTCCTTCAGCTGGGTACTATCAAGATAATCGTTCTTGGTCTTATCGCATTCGGCTTTGGTACAGCCTTCGGCATCCTATTTGGAAAGCTGATGAGCGTCCTCGACCACGGCAAGACAAATCCGCTCATAGGCTCGGCAGGTGTATCGGCAGTTCCCATGGCAGCCCGTGTATCGCAGAAGGTGGGTCAGATGGAAAATCCCACAAACTACCTCCTGATGCACGCTATGGGTCCCAACGTTGCAGGTGTTATCGGCTCAGCCGTAGCAGCAGGCGTGCTTATCAGTCTGCTTGGTTAAAACGATTTTTGTATTGCTTTGAGATGTTTATTCTCAAAGCAATATTTTTTTGATAGGTTTCCAAAATATTTTATGAATACTTATTTTTAATTTCTAAATAAGAATAATACTTTGCGTTTTATTTGGTAGAATTATATAGTATGATAATGGGGAGGAGATATGGATTGTTTAAATTAGATTTGACACCTCAATTTTTTCTGAGGATGGCAATTAAGCATCTGAGAATGCTTATTCTTTTCACTGTTGTGGGAGGAATAATAGGATTGATCTATGCCAATTATTTTGTAACTCCCCTCTACAGCACCGGTTCAAAAATATTTATTCAGAATTTTACCGCAGAGGACGCCGCCAAGGAAGCTGCCAAAAGAGCTCAGGAGCAGGGCATCACCGACAAAGGCGAAGATGAGGATATTGATGATACAGATGAAGATGAGTCACAGAACAACGGCGTTATCAAGATCTACACCAGTGACCTTGCGGCTTCGCAGTCCATTGCTTCATACTGCATCACGCTGTTCAACAATAATGCTGAGATAGCAGGTATGCTGAACGGCTGTTCAATGGTTATGTCACAGGTGCCGGAGAGCAGCTTCGTTGATATTTCAATGACATCCACCGACCCTCAGCTCTGTGCCGACACCTGCAATGCAGTCACGGACAGGATCTGCGGTTCGGGCAAAAACCCCAGTTTGTTCAAACAGATATTCGGTGCAGGCGGAGCAACGGTTATCAACTATGCCACTGTTCCCACCTTCAGCACCTATCCAAACGTTCAGCAAATGGCTCTTACAGGTCTGGGAGTAGGATTTTTTATAGCCGCAGTGCTGTCCTTCCTGCTTGAGCTTATTGATACAACAGTCAAATATGACGATGATCTGCAAAAGCTGTATGATATACCGGTATTCGGTGAGATCCTTGACTTCAATACGTTAGGAGGAGAAAAGTATGCCTATAAAGCTTCCGATGATGAGAAATCGTAAAAATTCATACTACTATTCAAGCTACAGCTCGGGTTACAGCTCCGGCTACGGCTACGGCTACGGTTATGGCTATGGCTACGGCTATGACAAGGGCAATTCGGGCGGTAAGTTTGCTATAATTGAGGGCTACAAGATCGCAAGAACAAATATTCAGTTCACGCTGTCTGCGGCTGACAACAACTGCTTTGCGGTTACCTCCTGGAGCAAGGGTGAAGGAAAGAGTACTGCTACGGCAAACCTTGCCATATCCTTTGCAAAGCTGGACAAAAAGGTCATTCTCATAGACTGCGACCTCCGTCGTCCCAATGTTCACAATCTGATGAAGCTTGAAAACACGGTCGGTCTGTCGTCCGTTCTCTGTAATGAAAAGACCTTTGAAGAGGTGGTCCACAGGGAGGTACTGCCTAATCTTGACGTGCTTGCAGTCGGAGTTATCCCTCCGAACCCGTCCGAGCTGGTCGGCTCAGAGAACTTTAAGGTCTTGATAACACAGCTGAAAAAGGATTACGACTATGTTATCCTCGATAACGCCCCCATAGGAATCGTTACGGACGCACTGCTTTTGAAGGATTATATTGCAGGCTACGTGGTAATAATACGTGAAGGAATAACCACTCACGGAGATATAAAGAACTTTATAAACACCTGCCAGACTGCCGGTGCCAAGCCGCTTGGCTTTTTGAAGGTAGGCTGTCACCCGGGCGGTGGAAAGAGCAGGAAGTACAAGCGTTACAACAAGTACAACTCCTACGACTATTACAGATATTACTGATATTCAACGGCGGTGCCTCGGGGTGCCGCCTGTTAAATATGCAATATTCCTATTCTGAAATTTCGTTTATGCTGTCGCAGAGTGAAATATCCTTTGTGGGATATCGGTATGTTGTGTTTTAATTATGGATATAAGTGGCTGATTTTGTTAAAAATATAACAATTTGTGCAAGGGTCAAAAATAATCTTGCATTTTTTAAAGAATAGGCTTATTATATATTAGAGCAAAAACTCAAAGGGAGAATGAGTATGAAGTACACAGAAATGTCAGCTGAACAGCTGAAAGCGGAACAGGAATGTCTTTCCCGTAAGCTTGATGAATACAGAAATATGAAGCTCTGTCTGAATATGGCAAGAGGCAAGCCCGGTGTTGATCAGCTTGACCTGTCGATGTCAATGCTTGATGTTATGCACTCTGAGGTGGATTACACCGATGAAACAGGCTTTGACTGCCGTAACTACGGCAAGATGGACGGCATACCGTCAATGAAAAAGATGTTTGCAAAAATGATGCAGGTGTCACCCGAACAGGTAATGGTGGGAGGCAACTCATCTCTTAATATGATGTTTGACACAGTTGCGGCATTTATGTACAAATCCCCTGTTGAGGGAGAGAAGCCGTGGATGGAGGTCAAGGACAGAAAGTTCCTCTGCCCCGTACCCGGCTATGACAGACATTTTGGGATCACGGAGTATTTCGGCTTTGATATGATCCCGATACCGCTTAACGAGGACGGTCCCGATATGGATCTGGTGGAACAGCTGGTATCACAGAATGCTTCTGTAAAGGGTATCTGGTGCATACCAAAGTACAGCAATCCCACGGGAATCACCTACAGCGATGAAACAGTCAGACGTTTTGCAAGGCTCAAGCCCAAGGCGAAGGATTTCAGGATATTCTGGGACGATGCCTACTGCATTCACGACCTTACCGATACACCCGACAGTCTTCTCAGCCTTATGGACGAGTGCAAGAAGGAGGGCAGCGAGGAGCTTCCCATCGTATTTGCATCTACTTCAAAGATAACCTTCCCCGGCTCGGGCGTGGCTGCCCTTGCTGCGGCAGGCAAAAACTTTGATATGCTGATGGAAAAGTACAAATACCAGACGATCAGCTTTGACAAGCTAAATATGCTCCGTCACGCCAAATTCTTTGTCAACTTTGACGGCGTTATGGATCATATGAGAAAGCACAGAGAGCTTCTCAGCCCCAAGTTTGACCTTGTGGTGCAGAAGCTGGAGGACAGCTTGAAGGAAACAGGTGTTATTTCCTGGAACAAGCCCAACGGCGGATACTTCGTTTCCGTTGACGTAATGCAGGGAACGGCGAAGAAGGTCGTGCAGTACTGCAAGGAAGCCGGCGTTGAGCTGACGGGTGCGGGAGCTACCTATCCCTACGGCAAGGATCCCCGTGACTGCAACATAAGGATAGCTCCGTCTTATCCTCCGATAGGTGAGCTTGATACCGCAATGGACGTTTTTTGCGTTGCAGCCAAGCTTGCAGCCGCCGAAAAGCTGATGGAAGAATGATTTATTTTTCTAATAAATAATTATTTTTAACTGATTGCACAAATATTTTAAGAATATTTGGGTTATCTGACAAAAATATATAGTTTACCCATTAAAATATAAGTTAGTCCATTGACTTTTTAACAAAAAAACAGTATAATTTACTCTGTTATGTTCTGATTAGGATGTGACAGAGTTTTTTTGTGTCATATTTTCATTCGGAATAAAAAATTTATTGGAGGAAAAGGCATGAAAAGAATTCCAAAGCCTGTATTCTTCATTGTTGCTATCCTGATTTTGCTGTTTAGCTATACGGCGATCTTCGGCGTAAAATACTATGTCGGCGATATTCAGCAGACAGTCGTTAAGGGAATAAGCGACATCAGATGGGGAATAGACATCCAGGGCGGTGTGGAAGCCACGTTTATTCCTGCCGACGGCAGGGATGCAACAGATGATCAGCTGGATTCTGCGAAATCAATTATTGAAACACGTATGATCTCCGGCGGTATCACTGATTATGAGATTTACACAGACAGCGGTACGGACAGTATTATTGTACGTTTTCCGTGGAAATCGGGAGAAAAAGAGTTTGATGCGGAAAAAGCTATCAATGAGATAAGCTCCACTGCACAGCTTACCTTCCGTCCCGGCAATTCGTATGAAACAACAGAGATGGGTGCAAACGGCACTCCTGTTTACAAGACCCCCAAGGACGATACTAAAGAGGTTTTGCTGGACGGCTCACTGGTCAAAAAAGCTTATGCTGCTCCCAACCCCGAAAAGGCAGATCAGTATGTTGTAAACCTTGAATTCAACAACGAGGGAACAAAGAAGTTTGCAGAGATCACTAAGGAGTACAACGGCAAGATAGTTTCTATCTGGATGGATGATGAGATGCTCTCTTATCCCACCATCAATGAAGTTATCACCGGAGGTAAGGCTCAGATCTCGGGCAACTTTGATGTTGAGTCTGCAACAACACTTGCAAACCAGATCCAGGGTGGTGCTTTGCCGTTCTCACTGGAAACAAAGTCACACGGAGAAATTTCTCCCACACTCGGAGAGAACTCCCTCACGGCTATGGCTTATGCAGGCGTTATCGCACTTGCTCTCATAATTATCTTTATGATATTTATGTACAGGATCCCCGGATTTGTTGCAGTAATTGCTCTTATCGGTCAGATCGGTCTTTCCGTAGCTGCGATATCAAGATACTTTACTGTATTTAATTCCTTTACAATGACCCTCCCGGGTATAGCGGGTATCATACTATCTATCGGTATGGGTGTTGACGCAAACATCATCACCGCAGAAAGAATCAAGGAAGAGTTCAAAACAGGTAAGACCCTTGACGGTGCTCTTGACAGAGGTACAAAGAACTCACTTTCAGCTATCATTGACGGTAATATGACCGTTGTAATAGTGTCAATTATTCTTCTTCTTGTATTCGGCAGCACAAACATTCTTTCATTTATGTTCGGTGCTTCCACCACAGGTACGATCTACGCATTTGGCTACACACTTTTGATGGGTGTTATCTCCAACTTTATTATGGGTGTATTCCTTTCAAGAGTAATGCTCAAGAGTCTCGGCGGCTTCAAGCCTGTAAGACGCAAATGGTTGTTCGGAGGTGCAAAGAAAAATGGCTGATACTAAGGTTTTAAGATTTTCCAAAGCTTCAAAGATATTCTTTGGCATCTCGATCACGATTTTCGTTATCGGTATTGTTTTCAACATCATCTTCGGCACCCAGCTTGATATTCAGTTCAGCGGTGGTTCTTACCTCTCTTATTCCTACATCGGTGAGCTTGACAAGAACGAGCTTGACAGCGTTATCCAGAAAAATACCAAGATGAACGTCACAACCACTGTGACCTCCGACGTGCTTTCAAACACAAGCAATGCTTCGGCTTACAATGTAAAGGTTCAGTTTGCCGGCACTAAGGCTATCACCACTGACGAGCAGAAGTCACTTACGACTGCCCTCAGAGAGAAGTACCCCGACGCAAGCTTCAAGGTTCTGGAGTCCTCCGCTATCGAGAGTACAATGGGCTTTAAGTTCCTTATGAAGTGTCTTACCGCTGTGGCAATTGCAGGCGTGCTGATAGTTCTCTATGTTACGGTGCGTTTCCGCAGGATCGGCGGTTTCTCGGCAGGTGTTATGGCTCTGGTCGCACTCTTCCACGATGTCGCAATGATCTACTTTATGTACGTCATATTCCAGATGCCGATAGATTCAAACTTTATCGCAGTTGTGCTTATGATCCTCGGTTACTCGGTAAACGATACCATAGTTGTATATGACCGTGTCCGTGAAGAAAGACGCAAGCTCGGCTCAAAGGTCGATGTGGGCGATGTGTTCGATATCTCCGCTACAAAGGTTATGAGAAGAACCATCTGCACCTCCATCACAACACTTATCGCTATCGGTACTGTGTTTGTGATCTCCATCGTCTTTAACATTTCTTCTGTAACAAGCTTTGCCCTCCCGATGATGATCGGTGTAGTTTCGGGTTGTTATTCATCCCTGTGCATTGCAGGTCCCCTCTGGGTAATGTGGCAGCACTATAAGCAGAAAAAAGAGAAAACCAATAAATAATAAAAATAACGGCTGTGAAGAATCGAAGCACTGGCTTCGGCTCTTCACAGCCAAATTTATTTCAAAGCAAAAACCCACCTGCCGGAGCAGGTGAGTTTGTATCAGCATATACCTCT
>CACYCD010000188.1 GCA_902772755.1 uncultured Ruminococcus sp. | reverse complement strand
TTGCACACCTCGGACGGCTCTGCATAGTATGTAGCAGTGACTGATTTGAGGTGATTTTTATGGCTTTGGACACTAACGAGCTTTTTGCACGTATGCTAAAGTGTGAGGCGGAGGGCGAAGGCCGTGAAGGAATGGAAGCCATTGCCACCCTTATTATGAACCGTGCCGAAATTCCCGACGGTGAGTTTTCCAGAGTGAGCAACGGCGGAAACGTCAGGAACATTCTTACTCAGAACAGGCAGTTTACCTGTTTTTATGACTATATCAACGGTCAGTACAATCCCCAGAACATATATAATATGCGTCCCGACCGTATTGAATATGACATTGTGAACTGGGCTCTTAACGGCGGTCGCTCGGGTGCGGTGGGCAACAGCATATTTTACTTTAACCCATACAGCGACACCTGCCCGACGTACTTTCCAAGCAATGTGGGCGTGCTGTACAACCGTATCGGCAACCACTGCTTTTATCAGCCGACCTCGGCTTATTCCGATACCTAATTTGTTTCTATTAAAGGGTGTTTTTTATGGTCAATCAAATAGATCTTGGCAAAATTTACGGCTTGCAGGGCTGTCCTCAGAGCAGGTTTTACAACCTGGGCAGCCAATTTATGAACTATCCCGACCTTGAACAGCTGGACAGCTATCCTAATATTCCTCGCACGGAAAAATTTTACTTTCCGCAGAATCCCAACAGCAACAGTGTCGGCAACGGCACTGCCGGCGACAATCCAATTGACGACTACGGCGACGGCTCTACGCAGTACAGTGCCGACTACCCTACGCCTAAGTCCGATACCAACGGTACGGCATCGGAGGGCGTTACCGATGCTGTGGCAAGTCAGGGCTATCCCGTCAGCGACGTCGGCACGGTGCAGCGATCCTCGCCTATCAGGGAAGGTATGAATATGCACATCGGCTCAGGCACTACCCCTCCAAAGGATAAGGTCGAGCAAAGAGGCTATGATGTGACCTCCGCTGACATTCGTTACCTGAACAACTTTATGCGGACTCAGATCGGCAGGCTGATCGAGGTGAACTTTGTCATCGGCGGCGAAACTATGATGCGTGTGGCAGGCTATCTGATGGGGGTCGGTGATGATTTTGTACTCATCAACGAGTACGGCACTAACAATGTGACCGCCTGCGATTATTACAATATTAAATATGTGAGGATATTCTACTAATATCCAACCGCCGTGGTGTGCTACGGCGGATTTTTATATTTTTCTATAAATTTTTACTTTACAACTTTAGTAAATTATGTTATAATTTGACTTGATTTTGCGAATTTTTTATTTAAGGAGGAAAAATATGGATTGGTCGGAAATCATTGTGTTTATTCTTTACCTTGCGTTTATGCTGGGTATAGGAATATTCTTCTTTTTCAAAACCAAGAACGGCGGCGAGAAGTCGTATTTTCTCGGCGGAAGGCAGATGGGTCCGTGGGTAACGGCTCTGTCGGCAGGTGCTTCGGATATGAGTGCGTGGGTGCTTATGGGACTGCCCACCTCGGTTTATGCTTTGGGTATGGGGCAGATCTGGATACCCGTTGGTCTTGCGATAGGCTACACCCTCAGCTGGCTGTTAGAAGCTCCCCGTCTGAGAAAATTTTCAATTGTGGCAAAGGATTCAATCACTATACCGCAATTTCTTACAAACCGCTTTCTTGCAAAATCAAATGTTCTTCAAATCCTGTGTGCCGTGGTCTTTTTGCTGGCATACACCGTTTACTCCGCTTCCAGCCTGAAGGCTTGCGGAACACTTTTTCACACTGTGCTTGACATTGACGCTACCACTGCTATGTACTTAGCGGCTCTCATCATTGTGGGCTACACCTTCTTGGGAGGTTTTTCAGCGGTTTGCTGGACGGACTTCTTCCAAGGTATGCTGATCTTTGCAGGTATGCTCATTGCTCCGATCTTCGCCGTTACGATGCTGGACGCTTCAAGTGCAAATCTTGTGACCTCCCACGTTCCCGATTACTGGAATGTGCTGACAAGCTGGCAGGATATCGTTTCGGGTCTTGCGTGGGGCTTGGGTTACTTTGGTATGCCTCACATCATCATCAGATTTATGTCGATACGCTCTCAGAAGGAAATCAAAAAATCTGCGATCATCGGTATAACCTGGACGGTTTTCATCGTTATTTTTGCCGCTGTGATCGGTGTTGTTGGACTTATGTTCCTGGGATATGACAAAGACATTGAAGCAAATTCACTTGTATTTATCACAATGGTCAGAAAAATATTCCCCGGAGTTATGTCGGGTGTGCTTCTCTCTGCCGTACTTGCGGCCTCTATGAGTACTGCTGACAGTCAGCTTCTCTCAGCTTCTTCTTCGTTTGCCAGCGACCTCTACAAGCCTGTGTTCCGCAAGAACAAGGCAAGCGACAAGGAAATGATGTGGGTAGGCAGATTTATCGTGCTTGCAATAGCCGTTGTTGCCGTTATCATCGCTTCAAATCCGGATTCGGGTTCTATTATGGACTTGGTAACAAACGCTTGGGGACTGTTCGGTGCAGCACTGGGACCCTCTATTCTGCTCAGTCTGTTCTGGAAACGCTTTAACTTCAAGGGTGCTGTTGCAGGTATCGCCTGCGGAGCTGTTGTAGATATCTGCTGGATAATTTGGCTGTCTAAGCCTACCGGCATATATGAGCTGGCTCCCGGCTTTGCCGCAGGACTTATCGGTGCTGTTCTTGTGACGCTCATAACCAAAGAACCCTCCGCCGAGGTGGAAGAGCTTTTTGACAAAGCAGTCGCTTACGAGGACTAAAATATTTAAACAGAAACACTCTGCTCGTTCAGCTCGGGCAGAGTGTTTTTTGTTATGTCCACGGAATGACAGAGCCTGTTATTTCGGACAGGGTCTTGATATTTTTGGCTTCCATATACTTATTCAGCCCGTCAAGTATCTTGACAGGTGAGTACGGATCTGTAAACAGGCAGGTACCTATCTGCAAAGCTGTCGCTCCTGCCATCAGAATTTCCACTGCGTCCTGCCACTTGGAAATGCCTCCCATACCAATAATTGGTATCTTAACGGCATTTGCTACCTGCCATACCATTCTGACGGCTACGGGAAATACCGCAGGTCCCGACAAACCGCCGGTGTTGTTGTGAATTATCGGACGGGCGATTTCTATGTCGATACGCATACCTGTAATTGTGTTTATCATTGACACAGCATCAGCTCCTTCGGCTTCGGCTGATCTGGCTATCTCAGCTATGTCGGTCACGTTCGGACTGAGCTTCACTATCAAAGGTTTTGTGCATTTTTTCCTGACTTCACGTGTTATCGCACCAACTCCCTCGCAGGAGGTTCCAAACTGCACACCTCCACTTTTGACATTGGGACAGCTGATGTTCATTTCTATCATATCCACATTGGTATCGGAGAGCTTCTCTGCCATCTGTGCGTATTCCTCGTAGGTATTGCCGGCAATGTTGGCAATGATCACTGTTCCCTGCTGTTTAAGCCACGGCAGGTCGTTTTCAATAAAATGATCCACTCCCGGATTTTGCAGACCGACTGCATTCAGCATACCGCCGGGAGTTTCTGCAATTCTCGGCGGAGGGTTGCCGAGTCGTTTTTTGAGGGTAATTCCCTTGCAGGAGATCCCTCCCAAGGTCGAGAGCGGATAAAACTCGCTGTACTCCCTGCCAAATCCGAATGTTCCCGAAGCGGCGATAAGCGGATTTGCAAATTCAACACCTGCTACCTTAACCGATAGATCTGCCATCAAAAAACTACCTCCTTGCTGTCAAATACGGGACCGTCCTTGCAGACGTGAACATAATCTGTTGAGCCGTCGTTTTTTCTCACTGCACAGGCACACACCAGACAAGCACCTATGCCACAGCCCATTCTCTCCTCAAGACTGATCTGACAGGGCTTGCCGGCAGCTTCACAAATCGCAGAGATCGCTTTGAGCATAGGCAGAGGACCGCAGGCACATACCTCGTCAACCTGATCAAGCACTTCATTCAGCACATCTGTGACAAAAGCTTTCCTGCCTGCTGTGCCGTCATCGGTGGTCAGGTACAGCTCGCAGTTGTTTTTTCTGAAATCACCCTGCAAAATAACCAGCGGTTTACTGCGAAAGCCCGTTATCACTATGGGTTTTTGCTTTTGCTTTGAGGCATAGAGCATCGGCGGAACTCCGATGCCGCCGCCGATGAAGCAGTAGGTCTTGTCAGGGCGAATGTCAAAGCCGTTGCCCAGCGGTGCAATTATGTCAAGCTCATCACCGACTCTGACCTTTGACAGAAGCTCCGTACCCTCACCCTTGATTTGATATACCAAACGCAGGCAGGTCTTGTCAGCCTCGCAGATAGAAATAGGACGTCTGAGGGTTTTGCCGGGTACAAGTATGTGGGCAAACTGTCCGGGCTTGGCAAGCTCTGCCAATTCAGGGTTTTCAACCCACATATCAAATATTCCCGGTGCGATTTCTTTGTTGTGTAAAACACGGAATTTTTGTGAATCGTATTTCATATAATTCTCCTCAATAATTGATTTTTGCCGTTACTACATTCAGATTTTCTTTTTTGATGATGTAAACATTGTTTCTGTCTATGTAATATGAGGGGTTCATTGCATTGACCGAATCTATATAGCCGAAAAACAGCTGATCGCCTGAATTGAACAGCTGTTCAACAGCTGTGTTGTAATCCAAATACAGAGGGTCAATATAAATGTGAAAATACGCCCCTCCCCTGCAGGCTGTCCTGAACAGTGAATCGATGATATTTTCATCATAATAGCTGTAAAGATCGGTAAAATGTGGTGCAGTGCGGACGTAATAATTGTTTTCCATACTGTCACAAATCGGTACTGTAATGTTAAAATTGGTTGCTGTTCCGTTACCGTCACCGTTTAATTCCTCTTCCGAATATTCGTTGAAGGTTTTTGACAGAGAATGGTCTTTCAGCAGATAGTCGGTGGAGATATTGAAATAATCGTACTGTGCATAATCCTTTCCGTCGTCCCAGCTGGGGTCAACATAGTACCATTTATTGTCAATTTTGACAGCATTCCACATATGAAGCTCTTTGCTTCCCATACCCACAACGGTGTAACTCTCTATGCCAAGTCTTGCCAAAAAATATTCCATACACTTCGCATATCCTTCACACACGGCACTGCCGTTCACCAAAGCACCGTAAATCGTGAATGCAAGATAGTCATCCTTAGCAGAGCTGACATTATCCGCATACTTTGAGCGTTTTATAATGTGGTCGTGTGCTTTTATCTCACGATTAAATTCATCAAGTCCCTTTGGCACGGATTCTAAAAACTTATTTATCTTTCCGTAGAGCTTTTTCTGCTTATTTGCAAGAGACTGTGGCTGTTCATAGCTATACATCTGCAAAGCCGTATAGCCGTTGGTGTTGCTGTAACCGAAATTTTCAGTGAGCCAGAACACCAGCGGATGGTCTATCTTGTATGCCGCTATGACTAAACGCATCTCTGTTTCTGTGAGAATTACGTAATCCATTGTGAGGAGCTTGCAACAGTAGACACCGTCTTTTTCTTCCTCGGAAATGGAATCTACACAGTCGTCAAGGAGCTGATAGCAGGTTCTCTGTTCATCGGTTTCCAGATTGTCATAGCCTACGGTAATATCTATGGGGTCATAATACTCACTCTGACCCTCATATTCAGCTGTCAGGTCTTTGTAATCCTCGTCATCGACCTTGGGGGCAGTGGGCTTGACCTTGTTGACAGGTGTTTCATCTATTTTCCAAAAAGAACAGCCTGATATGCTCACCGCTGCAAAGCATAAACATACAGCCGTTATAAAAGAAAGAAATCTTTTTATCATATTTCAACCTCAAAGCAATATTTTAAAACCGCTACAGGCAGTCAGAGGTGCTTTTATACTATTATACGATTTTAACCTGTCAAAATAATTCCAATATAGAATAAACAGCCAACAAAATGCTGACTGTTTATAAACTATCTTAATTTTTTCTTAAGGAAAATAATTATCACTGTCAATACCAATACCAAAGCGAGTATTATACCCACTATCGGAATGACTATGCCGTCAAACAGGCTTTCATCTGCATCAGTCATTTTTGTGGCTGCGGACAGCTCTCTGTCGTCACACACCTCATAGAAGGTGTTGACTATCATTTCAAAAAACTTTTCGTCATTGATGTAGCTCTCCACAAACAGCTTACCCTTTTTATCAGTGGAAGGAACTTTTTGAATGTCGGCGTTCTCCACACCCTTGTTAATGAGACTCAAAGCAAGATAGCTGACCTTTGCCGCCGTAAAATTTGAAAATGTGTATGCGTCGGCTCCGTTGTATATATCAACAGGAGTAGAGATATTTTCCCGTGTCATATCGACAGCTTTCTTTACAAAGGAATCAAGATATGCTTTTTGCCTCTCCATACGGTTCGAGTTGCCACTGACCTGAGTATGACTTCTCAAACGAACAAAATCCTCAGCTTCTTTGCCATGAAGCTCGTAGGTCTTACCTTTTTTATATTTCTCATAGGTAACCGGAGATACTACAGTCACACCACCTATGGAGTCATTTATCGCACTTATGCCGTCTATGTCCATAGAGAGGTAGGTCTGAGCGATTGGCAGACCGTAGAAGATTCTCCTCATTGACTTTATGCAGTTCTCTGCACTGGTTTCAAGACCGTCACCGTAGGCATACGAAAGACAGACCTGTTCTTTTTTTGTCGCTATAAATTCACCTGTCGCAGAATAAATGTCAACATCGCACATAGCAGAACGGCTGACCTGAAAAGTAGTGGTGCTGCCCGAGGCAGTATCAACAGCCACCAGATAGAGTGCGTCCGCCTGACCTCCCGTACCGACAACTCCGTCATCAGTACCGAGCTTTTCCTTTTTATCTATACCCATAAACAGAACAGACGTAATAGTGTCCCTGTATTTATACGAATTGCCTCTGTATTTGATGTAAGAACCTTTGTTGACAACATCTACACCCTTGGGCGGAGCAAGGTTCATACCGCTTTTTTCCGTGAGGTCTGCATAGCCGAGATTGTAAAGTATCGCCACCACCGCAGAAAGCACCGCCAGCAAACCCAAAACAGATGAAGCTACTATTAGGATTACCTGTTTTGCATTCTTTCTTTTCTTTTTCTTTTTTGAAGAACTGCTTCTGCTGCCGTGGGAACGCTTGCTCATTCCCGTAGCTATGTCATAGCTTTTTGACTCGGCAATATACAGGCTTGATCTTCTGTGATGGGAATGGTGATGTTCTTCCTTTACATTATCCTGAAAGTCATCTCTTTCTGAAATAATGGCAGAGTCATCAGATATTAAATTTTTGTCTTTATCTTCATTATTCTGCGGGTTCATCTTCTATCAAAACACCTTGTACTAAATATCTGTTTTGCGGTCTGTAGTTTGTGCAGGTACTCAGGGTAACAAGCTTGTCCTTTATTGTCACCTTACTTCCCTTTCTCACGTTTTTGAGAATGGCATTTTTGGGGTTAAGGCTGTAACTGATATACTCCTTGAATACCTTATTGTCAACAAAATGCTCAAAGCAGTTGTTGATATGCCTGTTGTCAAACTCATAAGCCGAATATACCTTGTAGGTCTTTATGCTGTCTGGGGTGTAAATATGGTATGTATCATGCTTCTTGAAAAAATTTTCATCCTCAAACTTGTGCAGATCGGCAAACATAGAGCCGTTTGCCATATTGTGACCGTAAAGAATGGTATCCTTATCCGTAAAATCCGGCTCGTTATAGCTTTCCATATATATGGAACCTGCATACAGATACTGCTTTTTATAATCTCTGTGCAGATAGTACGACTGATCGGTCGAGGGAGTTCTCAAAACAGGATAGTCAATGTTTGTGTCGTCAATGGTTATCCACGCTACAATATCCTTGTTTATCTTCTTCAACTTTTTAAAATCAATGGGGTTTTTAGCTTTTCTCTTTGCATCGGGCTTGTTGTCGTCCAGCATCATAGGTTTTTTTACCTCCTGAGCCAGATCATCAGTATCGCCCTGCAGGTTTGTTACAATAATATAAGCAACCGAACCTATAATCACCAAAACGGAAACTATAAGTACGGTCAACCACAGCTTTTTATTGGACTTTGAATTTTTCTCTTTCTCCATATACATCTCCGCAACTTTCAAAAGGGATGTGGCAAACAGGTGAGGAACTCTCTATTTTGCCAACATCCCTGAACACATCTTATTTTACAAGTTTTCTGGTAGCATACAAAGCAATTCCCATAAACATAAGTCCAAGCATAGAAACTGCACCGAAGTTATCGCCTGTGATAGGTGACATCTTACCGCCGCCTACATCAACAATCGATACTCCGCCACCGCCGCCACTGCCGCCGCCGGTGTCATTGACACTGACAGTCTTTGCCGTAGGAGTCTGCGAAGAAACAGGTGTAACATAAACAGGAGCTACAGGACTCATAAAATTATCTGTATTGCAGTTGCACTGTCTTGTGGAATAGCACATCGGGCAATAAGTCTGAGACTGTACAGCCGTACCGTAAGTCATTGCGGGAATAGCATAAGTAACCGCTTGTGCATATTGTACCGGCTGAGCGTACTGAACTGCCTGAGTACCGCCACCACATACAGAACAGGTACCGCCTGTCACCGAAAGGTGATTAGCCCCCTGCACTCCTGCACAGGCACTGCAACCCGAAACACAGTTGCAACCACTGCTTGCCTGATTTACACAGACAGCCGCAGAAAAATTAACAACGGAGAAAGTCAATACCACCGTCATAACAGCAAGTATTGAGATAAGCTTTTTCATTTCAATCAACCTCCCGTATAGAGTATTAAAACCTAAATACAATGATATTATACCATATAATCCAATAAAAATAAATAGGAAATCAAAAAATTATACTATACAATACCAACAAATAATAGATTACAATTTTGTTTAAATTAACAATCAGATAGTACCCTTGGTCGAAAGCACACCCTCTATCCTGTCATCGGGCTGAGTAGCAACGTCCAAGCTCTTGGCAAATGCCTTGAATGCAGCTTCACAGATATGGTGATCGTTCCTGCCTCTCATCTGAAGAAAATGCAGATTCATCATTGCAGAATAGGAAACTGCATAAAAAAACTCATCAACCATACAAGTATCCATCTTGCCCATCATATCATTATTGAAGTGAAAGTCAGATACATAATACGGTCTGCCCGACAGATCTACAGCACACATCACAAGAGCTTCATCCATAGGCAGCAGGAAATTTCCATATCTTTTGATACCCTGCTTATCGCCGACAGCCTCATTGATCGCCCTGCCCAGTACAATGCCAGTGTCCTCAATAGTATGATGACTGTCTACGCACAGATCACCCTCTACTTTCAGCTGCAAGTCAAACAGACCGTGCCTAGCAAAGCCGTTGAGCATATGATCAAAAAATCCTATGCCCGTGTCGATATCCGCTTTACCGCTTCCGTCAAGATTCAGAACCAGCGATATTTTAGTTTCTGCCGTATTGCGTTCCACCTTGGCAATCCTATTCACAGTTCCACCTTACTTCGTTGAATTTTCAAATCTCACTCTGGCTGAGTTTTCGTGAGCACCGAGACCCTCACAGCGTGCAAACTGTGCAACATCAAGATACACCTTTTCAAGAGCCTCTTTTGAATAGTAGATGATGCTGGACTTCTTAACAAAGTCATCAACAGAAAGAGGTGAGAAGAATTTTGCAGTAGTGTTTGTCGGCAAAACGTGGTTGGGACCTGCAAAATAATCTCCCAGTGCCTCACAGCTGTAGCTTCCGATGAAGATCGCACCTGCGTTCCTGATTTTTGTCATCACATTAAACGGATCAGCCGTCTGTATTT
>CACYCD010000187.1 GCA_902772755.1 uncultured Ruminococcus sp. | reverse complement strand
CCAACCCCGGCTACTACACAGAAACCTGTGCCATGGCTAAGGTAAAGCCCGAAGAAACCCTGATGGTGGGCAACGACGTTGACGAGGATCTCTCCGCAGAAGAAGCAGGCTTGCAGACCTACCTAATCACCGACCACATAATCAACCGAAACGACCGCAACTACGCTCGCTACAACCACGGCACCTACAAAGACTTCCTAGCCTTCTGCCGCAAACTCCCCGACCTGAATTATTAAATCAAAAAAACAGCTGTGAAGAACAAATACATTGTTTCTTCACAGCTGTTTTTACGTCCTTAACAGCACTGTCAAGTCTATTTTTTCCGACCTTTTTGCGGCAGAACGGCAGACGACCGCCATTATCAGCAAAAATAAAATCAAAACAGATACTGCATTTAATACGGAAAAACCTGCTGACATATCCATAAAGGTATTTCCGACCAGTTCTTTAAGATACGGATTTACGGCAAATTTATTCAGCAAAACGGCTGTCAGCATTCCGAATATATATGATACAAGTCCCAAAATACATTTTTCAGCAAACAAGATATAGAAAATATGCTTGGTCTTGTAGCCCGTGGCACGATATAGAGCAAGCTCCTTTGTCCTGCTGTTGACAGAGTTTTTCAAAAACATAAAAGCTCCGACTGTTATCAGCAATATCAAAAATGCCGTGCCTGCAATCAGAATAACAAGTGCCGTATTGTAGGTATCCTCGTCAATACTGCCACCGACAGGAAAGGTGTTTATGTAGCCGTCAACCTCTTTTTTTACAGCTTCTGCATTTTCTATTGAATCTACATTAAAAATATAGCTGTTGTCCTCGGTCAGTTCCTTCGATTTTATCTCATCCGAAAACAGGTTTTTTCTGATTTTCCTCATATCCTCAATAGGTATGAGTATCCCCGGTTCAAGGTAAATTGGGTCTGTGCTGTCATATACGCCTACCACTTTAAAATCATAGGTTTTTTCAATGTCAAAATCGAGCTTCAGGGTTTTTCCGACAAGAGTTTTTCCGTCAATAATATTCAGCCTTCCGCTGTCATAATCAAAATCTTTTAGCTGTGCAGGTATCAGTGCAGTGCCTGTTTCATTCTCTTTAAAAAGATGCCCGTATATGATTTTGGGTACAAAGCCCTTGTAAATATAGGTGACAGAAACAGAATCTTTGAAATTACCGTTTAAATCATAAGCATCGGTCTGTCCGCAGTCCCTGTATATTCGAGTTATATGCGACATACTCTTAAATTTTTTCAGTGTATCTTTGCGGTAATCCTCATTGACATTTTCACCAAAAGAACCTTTAAAAACCTGTTTTGAAAAATGATGATTTATTTTTGTATCAATGTTATTCCATAAAGGAAATATAACGCTAAGACAAATCAAAATTACAGCTGTGGATATCAAGATAAAAATGCAAAAGAATATCTCTGCCGGTTTTTCCGAAGCCGCCGCTGCTTTGATTATCATATTCAGCTTTTTATTCAGCATTTGCAGTCAGCACTCCGTCCTTCATAATGTATATTTTATCGGCATAGTTTACTATTGCCTCATTGTGGCAAACTACCAAAACGCCCTTGCCGAGCTTGGCAAGTTTTTTCAGCTCTTCAAAAATCATAGCCTCGTTTTTGCTGTCAAGGTTGCCCGTGGGTTCATCGGCAAGGATAAAATCGGGGTCATTTGCCAATGCTCTTGCTATTGCGGTTCTTTGCTGTTCTCCGCCCGACAGCTGGGCAGGATAATGATCCTTTCTTTTGAATATCCCAACGGTTTTCATCAGCTCATCAGCTTTTTCAAGCATTTCCGTCTTGTTTTTATATGCGTCATTTATCAGCATAGGCACCATAATATTTTCATACAGCTTTAGGTGCGGATTAAGATGGAATGCCTGAAACACAAAACCGAGGGTGTTTTTTCTGACATCTGCTATTTGGTTTTTGTCAAGGGAAGACACTTCCTTGCCGTTAATCAATATCTCTCCCGAGGTACAGGTATCAAGCAGTCCTGCTATTTGCAGAAATGTGCTTTTTCCGCTGCCCGACTGTCCCATGACAGCTATAAATTCCCCTTGATGAAGAACAAAGGAAACATCGTCCAACGCACGTACACCGTTGGAATAAACCTTTGAAACGTTTTTTAATTCAATGCTTTTCATTTGCTTAACCTTTCATAGCTTCATTTGGCTGTATTTTTGAAAGTTTTTTCAGTGTAATAAGCTGACATACAACAGGTATCAGCACGGCAAAAATCACCGCTGTAATAAAATACACGGCAAAATCCTCCCATGAGATCATATATAATCTGTCCTCAAAGGTTTTGTGAGAAAATATATAATTGGTCGCCAACACAGTCAACGCAGAGATCGCTCCGCCGATGAATACGGCTTTGGCTGTTATGTACATCTGCTCCACCAACATAAACAAAAATATCTGCCTGTCTTTATATCCAACGGCTTTCATAAGTCCAAATTCACCCCTGCGGTTTTTAAGGGCAAATGCCGAGGCTTGTATCAGGTTTATTATGCACAAAACCACCGCAACAGCTATCAGCAGCTTGCCTGTGTAATTGAGCAGTCCGTACATTATCATTACACTTTCACTGATAGTTATTTCCGGTTCGGGTGCAACGTCCAAGTGCAGTCCCTCGGTAATTGAGCTGTAAACCTTGCCGATATTGTCGTAATCATCAACAATTACATATCGGTCATGCAGGGCAGGGTCGTTCCACCATGTCATAACATCTCCGTCCTTATCATGCTCCAAATCAAAGCCTGCTTTTCGCATTGATTTTTTCATGATCTCTATACCTGTTTCATTCGATACAAATATACATCCATCTCCTCCCCAACCGGTCGGTGAGGCATAGTATACGCCTACAACCTTTAATGCTATATCGACAGACGGAAAATCATAATGATGCTGTTCAGCTGTTATCCCAATTTCTTTAGATGCCGACGGGACAAAAAAATTTTTTTCTATATTTTCAGTGCCGTGCAGGTATAAGGTTGTTCCTACCAATGCTTCGCTGTCAACATAGTCGAGGTTCTCTCCGTCCTCATCTTCGGTTTCAAATGGACAGAAAAAGCTCGGAATTATACAGCTGTAAACAGGAGCGTCATTCAGAGAGCTTCCGCTTATGATCCTGCGTTCCTCATCGCCCAACAATGATGTTACCGTAAAGTCCGTATTTTGATTTTTTATCTTATTATTCAACTCTTTGCAGTATTCGTTTTCCCCGTCTACCTTTGTGATACCAAAGGATTCACTGCGTATGCCCTTTAGCTCTGCAACGGACTCAACGTGATCTACAGCAACCATGCGTTTTAGGTTCTCCCTGTCAAACAGACCCAAAATAGGTGCCGCCTGCAATGCCCTTGCACGGTAATCGTTTTTAAACTCACCCACCGCTTGTGTAACCGCATTGGAATAGCTTGAGATCAAGGTCAAAGCTATCACCAGCAGGACAAGCAGAACAGTATTCTTTTTTTCTCCGCCGGACAAATTAGCTTTAGCCAAAATCCTTGCACCGGACAGCTTCATAATTTCACCTCCACACATAGGACATTTGCCCGACATTATCCGGCAATGTCGGGCAATTCACATTTATGCTTATTTTTCCGTATTTTTCGTCAGCGTCAATAGGTTTTTTTATTTACTTTACCGTTACCTTGATTTTGAGAGTTACTGCTCCGTTCACCTTTACTTTGAGGGTGGAGGTGCCTCTTTTTACACCCTTGATAACGAGGGTATCGGCATTGGGGGCTGAGGTGAATTTTGCGTATTTTGTATTGGTGTACTTGTTGTTTATAGTCTTCACTTTGCCTGTCAGCTTGATTTTTACCGTGCTGTT
>CACYCD010000186.1 GCA_902772755.1 uncultured Ruminococcus sp. | reverse complement strand
TTGAGCCTCTTCTTGGCACTTTACTTCCCTCCTTCACAATATTTGAGATATCATAGGTACTCGAAAGCGACAAACTTCCGTACTGCCCCGAAGCTCTATACTATATATAAAGCTCTGCTAAGCAGCAGCTGAAAATCTCAGTTTGTCAATTCCTTATTTTTTACCTGCTTTCGGACGCTTCGCACCGTACTTAGAACGAGCCTGGTTTCTGTTTGCAACACCCTGAGCATCAAGTGTGCCTCTGATGATGTGGTAACGTACACCGGGAAGGTCCTTTACTCTTCCGCCACGGATAAGAACAACGGAGTGTTCCTGAAGATTGTGACCCACGCCGGGGATATATGAGCTTACTTCGATTCCGTTTGAAAGTCTTACTCTGGCGATCTTTCTGAGTGCCGAGTTAGGCTTTTTGGGAGTAGCTGTAGAAACCTTTGTGCAAACGCCTCTCTTCTGGGGAGAAGATGTGTTTGTTGCAACGCTCTTCTGGGAGTTCCATCCCTTGAGAAGAGCAGGTGCTTTAGCCTTTTTCTCAGTAACCTCTCTGCCCTTGCGTACAAGCTGGTTAAATGTAGGCATTATTTTCCTCCTTCTTCAATTATTTCGGTCTTACCGATCGAGCGTTCAAGGTTGAACACCTGTCACAGATACAGTATGCCCCTTCTTGTTACGCTTTTCTAATAATACCACACCAACAAACCCTTTGTCAATAATTATTTTTATTTTTTCGCAAAAAAATACAGAGCTGTACTATAGACATAGCTCCCGATATTTGATACAATAGTATAGAAGTAAACGGAGGGTTTAGTTATGAGCGTTATCGGTGAGCAGATCAGAAAATACCGCATCGAGCGGGGGATAACACAGGAACAGCTGGGACAGATGATAGGTGTTACCACTCAGGCGGTATCACGGTGGGAGCGTGGAGGCACGCCCGATGCCGAGCTGCTGCCGGATATTTCATCAATTCTCGATGTGAGCATTGACGCACTTTTCGGACGAAACGAAGAGAGCCTTCCGACTATCATTGCAAGACGGCTGTGCATTATGCCACGCAAAGAGGCTTATCTCTTTGCGTTCAATATCTGCTGGGCTATACAGATAGGTCTGCTGGGCGACAAAGAGGATATCAACGAATTTCTCAACCGATTTATAGAGCATTCAATAATAAATACAAATAAAGAGAAGGACTATTTTTCAAGGATAATCCGTGATGAGGGTATTTCGGATGTGAGGATCTCACCGGACTTCCACCACTTTTTTCTTATGCTGGAGCCAAAGGACGGCGTTAATGAGCATCTATCCGACCTTGAAAGCCTGCGTAAGGTCTTTGAGCTGCTTGCGGATAAAAAACTGCTGAAAATCATCTGCTATATTTACTCAATGCCGGAAATACCCGTAGCCTCCGGTCTGATTTCAAAGAAAACAGGAATCAAGCTCCAGGAGGTGGATCGCTGTATGGATATTCTTTGCAGGAATAACATCACCGTTCGCTGTGATATAGCGACTGCGGAGGGTATGATCAGCTCCTATCACCTGTGCCGAGAATCTAATATTATCCCCCTGCTGTGCTTTGCCGATGAAGTTTCGAGAAATATCCGTCCGGTGATAGGCGAGTATCTGCGGTCAAAGCCCTTCCTTTAAATATCATAGAGGTGTTGATTATGAAAGCTATAAAAACCGTCAGCCTCACAAAGTATTACGGGAAACACCGTGGTATCGAAAACGTTGATCTTGAAGTCGAGCGTGGGGATTTTTTCGGATTTATCGGACCCAACGGCTCGGGCAAAAGTACAACTATACGCACCCTGCTGGGGCTTATCTATCCCACCTCGGGCAGTGCGGAGATTTTCGGCAAGGATATCATACGTGACAGACGGGAGATATCCGCAAATGTCGGCTATCTGCCCTCCGAGGCTGTGTTCTACAACGGAACGAGGGTGCGTGATGTACTTGCGTTTTCTGCGAAGCTCCGCAAAAAGGACTGCAAAAAAGAAGCACAGGCTCTTTGCGAACGGCTGCAGCTTGACCAAAGCCGTAAAATCAGTGAGCTTTCACTCGGAAACCGCAAAAAAACAGGAATCGTCCTTGCACTCCAGCACAAGCCGGAGCTGTACGTGCTTGACGAACCGACAGGAGGACTTGATCCGCTTATGCAGAAGGAGTTTTACACTATACTCAAGGAACGCAGCGGTGAGGGTGCGACTGTCTTTTTGTCCTCACACATACTTTCGGAGGTGTCACGCTACTGCAATAAGGCAGCGGTCATACGTCAGGGCAAGCTGCTGATAAGCGACAGCGTGGACAAGCTCGGTCACACGGGAGTAAAGCGTGTGGTGCTTCACGGAGTAAGCTCCGTGCCAAAGCTTGACAACATCAGTCACACGGAGTTCAGTGAGGGAAGTGCAAAATTTCTCTACAGTGGAAATCCCGAGGAGCTTATCCGCTCGATGGCAAAGCTCAGATTTACTGATATCACGATCACCGACCCCGATTTTGAGGAGATATTTATGCACTATTACAAGAAGGAGGGTGAATGATATGACGGTATTTTTTCACGAAATCAAACGCTGTCGTCTATCCCTGCTGATATGGTCGGCAGCCATAGCCTTTATGCTGGTTGTGACGGTGCTGATCTACCCCGAAATGGAACCGCAGATGTCACAGATGGAAAACTTTATGTCGGATATGGGAAGTTTTTCCTCTGCCTTCGGAATGGATAAGCTGAATTTTGCAAAGTTCAGCGACTACTTTGCCATAGAGTGCGGAAACGTCCTCGGTCTGGGCGGTGCGATTTTTTCGGCAATAACAGGAATAACAATGATCGGCAAGGAAGAAAAAGAACATACCTCTGAATTTCTTTTCACTCACCCGATCTCACGCTTTCAGATCGTGCTTAACAAGCTGCTGGCGGTAATTGCACAGCTTGTGACCCTGAACCTGATCACCATCGCCTCTTCGATCTCTGCTATGTTCATCATCGGAGAAACTGACGATATTTCGATTTTTATGCTGTTGTTTCTCGCATATTTCCTGCTCCAGCTGGAAATAGCCCTGCTGTGCTTCGGTATTTCTGCATTTGTCCGCAGCGGACTCGGTTTAGGGATAGGGCTTGCTTTCGGTCTGTACTTTTTCAACATAATTTCAAATATAACGGAGAATGCCCGGTTTCTCGATTGGATAACTCCCTTCGCCTATGCCGATGGAGCGGATATCCTGCAAAACCGCACGATCTCCTGCGAATACCTTGCAATAGGTATGTGTATCGCCGTTGTGTCGGCGGCGGTGGCATTCGTTAAAACCGAGAAGAAGGACTTGTCGTGCTAGAGGGAGCTATTATGAAAACAGTAATTATTCACGGTCAAAATCACAAG
>CACYCD010000185.1 GCA_902772755.1 uncultured Ruminococcus sp. | reverse complement strand
TCTTCTGGGTCGCAAGAATGATATTCAGTTCGGTTGAGCATATGAAAGCCCAACCCTTCGACACCGTATTCATTCACGGAATAATACGTGACGAAAACGGCATAAAAATGAGCAAATCTCTCGGCAACGGCATTGACCCGCTGGAGATAATAGATCAATTCGGTGCAGATGCACTGCGTATGTTCCTGGCAACGGGCAACTCCCCCGGAAATGATATGAGATTCTCCGATAAAAGGGTAGAGGCTTGCCGTAACTTTGCAAACAAGCTCTGGAATGCAAGCCGATTCGTTCACATGAACATCGATGATTTTGATGTGAAGAACGCCCTCCCCGAACAGCTTGAAACAGAGGACAAGTGGATACTTGACACCCTCAACAGGGTTGCAAAGGAAGTAACGGAAAATCTTGACAAGTTTGAGCTGGGCATCGCACTTGCAAAGATCTATGACTTTATCTGGAACAGCTACTGTGACTGGTACATTGAGCTGTGCAAGGCAAGACTCCAGAGCGAGGGCGAAACCGCTCAGAACGCAAGACAGGTGCTTCTGTACGTCCTTGACAAGATACTAAAGCTCCTGCACCCGTTTATGCCGTTCATCACCGAGGAGATCTGGCAGACAATCCCTCACGATACCGACGGAGAGACCATTATGCTGGAGAAGTACCCCGAGTACACCCCTGCTCTCGAATTTCCCGAAGAAGCCGATGAGATGAAGAAGGTCATGGAGGCTATCACCGCAATACGCACACAGCGTAACGAGATGAACGTTCCTCCGTCAAAGAAGGCGAAGCTCTGCATTGCTACCGATATCCCCGAAACCTATAAAAACGGTGAGAAGTTCTTTATCAAGCTTGCCTCTGCAAGCGAGGTAGAGATAGGGGAGGATTTCAGCATTGATGGTGCTGTCACCGTTGTAACAGGCACGGCGAAGATCTATATCCCGATGAATGAGCTTGTTGACCGTGAAGCCGAGCTAAAGAGGCTCAATAAGGAGTTAAAGCAGGTAGAAAAAATGCTCACCCAGGACGAGGGCAAGCTGAACAATCAGGGCTTTATGAGCAAAGCTCCCGAAAAGGTCATTGAGAAGATAAAAGCTCAGGCTGAAAAGGAAAGAGAAAAAATAAAACTCATAACCGCAGCTATCGAAGCATTAAAATAGTATTGACTTTTAATTGTAAATATGTTACCTTTAAATAAAGGCACATACAGCAGTTATTTTTGGGAATGAGAATGGTGTAACAGACCGCTCATCGGAAAAAGTGTGCCTTGTGAATGAGCCTGCTCACACACTGAGCAGGCTCTTAAAGGTGGGATATTATGCTGGAATTTTTAAAAGAAGAAGCCGATCTGACAGCGACCGAAAACGAAGCAGTCACTTATATTTCTACGGGTTCATATTGTCTTGATCTGTTTTCCGTCATAGGTGCATTAAGACACAGAACAGATGAAGCTTGTATAAATATGTTCATAAGAGCATACACCGAAGATCCCGACACTGCTATGAAAATTCTGTTTTTTGCAAGAGATATCCGCTTTGGCTTGGGTGAACGCAGGGTTTTCAGGGTGATTTTAAAGTATCTTGCGGAATACCGCCCCCGTTCGGTGCTTCGCAATTTGAGGAAGGTTCCGGAGTTTGGCAGATGGGACGATATTCTCACACTGCTCGGCACTCCCTGTGAGTACGCTGCTGTTGAGCTGATAAGCTCACAGCTTGACACAGACCTGAAAGCTGCGGAAAACGGCGGTAATGTAAGCCTTATGGCTAAGTGGCTGCCCTCGGTGAATGCCGGCAGTGCAGATACCGCACGGCTTGGCAAATATCTTGCAAAGCGTTTGGGTATGAAGGAGGAGGAGTACCGCAAGGCTCTGTCAAGGCTGAGAAAAAAGCTCAGGCTCATTGAAAATAATCTGCGTGAGCGTGACTATTCCTTTGACTACTCCAAGGTCCCCTCAAAGGCTATGTATAAATACCGCAGTGCATTTATGAGAAACGATGGCACACGCTACGAACAGTACCTTGAAGGTGTTATTAGCGGAAGGTCAAAGCTGAACACCGCAACGCTCACACCCTATGATATAGTTCAGTCCTGCTTGAACGGCTTCCGATGCAGACAAATGACAGAGGAGCAGGAGCGTGCCGTCAACGTCACCTGGAGTCAACTGCCCGACTTCTGCGGAGGTCAAAGAATGCTTGCAGTGGTTGACTGCTCGGGTTCGATGTACGCTTACGGCTCTCCGCTGCCGGCTGCCGTGGCACTCTCGCTGGGCTTGTATTTTGCCGAGAGAAACACGGGAGAGTTTGCAAACCACTTCATCAACTTTTCAAACAGACCTCGGCTCATCGAGTTGAAGGGAAGTACCTTCACTGAAAAGCTCCACTATGCCATGAGCTTTAATGAGCCACTCAATACAGACCTTGAAGCTGTATTCAGGCTGATACTGAATACAGCGGTAAAAAACAGCCTGCCACAGTCCGACCTGCCCGAGGCTCTTGTTATCATCTCGGATATGGAGTTTGATCGGTGCGTGAAAAACTCTGATTTGACAAATTTTGAGAACGCCAAAAGAATGTACAGCGAACACGGCTACAAGCTCCCGAAGATCGTCTTTTGGAACGTGGACAGCCGCAACGATCAGCAGCCCGTCAAAATAAACGACAATGGAGTTGTGCTGGTGTCCGGCTTCACGCCGATACTCTTCAAAATGGTAGCCGAAAACACAGCCACCCCACTGGCATTTATGACGCAAATACTAAACAACGACCGATACAAGTGCATTACAGCAGAGTAAATTTTAAATATTCAAAAAAACTGCCGTCTTTGGGACGGCGGTTTATTTTATGTTGTCTGTCTTTGGTTTATGCCGAAGGAGATGGAGAGGGCTTCGTCTAC
>CACYCD010000184.1 GCA_902772755.1 uncultured Ruminococcus sp. | reverse complement strand
GTCTTCGTAATATTCCGAATACGGTCCATCTACCTGAACTTCCAAATTAAGAAGAAGCTGTCCCAGACGGGAGGCAGCGGTATATTCCGCACCTTGAACAAGCCTGTGCAATTCAGCACAAGCTTGTTCTATGATCGGCAGTAATCCGCAGTTATCTTCAAATATAAAATCCGAGTTTTCGTCATCATAACAAATGTTCCGGTCCCCGATATAATCGGAATCAAGGTGATATTCTCCCGAGATTATTTTTTCAAGCTGTTCATACAAATCAGCGGATACGGCTTTTCCGTAGGCTTCATTGGCTTGATACTCACCGTTTAGTACGCACAAAAACCAACCTCTGCGAACATCGGGGATACCTCTTGCAATTATTTGTATGCTTTTAACAAGATTATCTCTCGTCATCTTAGAAGTCTCATTCTCAACCATTTTTAAAAATTTCGGTAAATTCATAATTTGTCACCCTTCTCGTATTATACACATAGTATAAAACATAGTTGCGAAAAATGCAATACAGAACAACTTGTACGCACAAAAAATTCAGAGTACATTTCCTTTGGCAAATATTTAAAATAACCCCCGATACACCCTTATGTATTTTGAAGGGTGTATCGGGGGAGGTTTATTTTATTACTTTCAATTTTCTGAATAGGGAAGCTATTTTTTGGTTTTTGGTTAGCATGGAGAGGTCGTCATCGGTGAAGGTTCTCATTGCCAGCACGGAAACTGCGTATGCGGCGGCGGCAAGGGCAACGCTGATGATCGTTGCAATGAACACTCCGAATATCCTTGTGGCTATCAGCTCATAGACTGCATAAGCGACAGCTCCGCAGATCAATGCTCCCACGAACGGCTTTATTACCGTGTTCAGGAAATCCGGACGTATATTCGTAGCTTTCACCAAGAAATACATCGCCACTACACAGACCACAAGGTAGCCCACCAGAGTTCCCGTTGCGGCACCTGCAATGTTTATGTCAACATTCGTGATAAGTATAAAGTTCATAGCTATTTTTATGACCATAGCCACAACAAAGAGTACCACGGGGGTAGTGACCTTGCCTACGCCCTGGAGCATTGAGCAGATCGGCGTACAGGCTGCCATAAACAGCACGGCAAGACCCATAATTCTGAGACATTTTGCACCTACTATCGCAACAGATCCACCGTAGGTTATCTGCATTATCGGTTCTGCCAGCACTGCCATACCTATGCCGAGGGGGAAGGTGACCATACAGGTCAGCTTCAGTACCTTGTTCATACTGTTTTTCAGCTCTGTTCTGTCACCCTTTGTATAGGCATTGGTAACATTTGGCATTGCAGTTGAGCCGAACACCTGGGTTATCGCCGTGACAAGCTGCATCAGCGTCAATGCACAGCCGTAACAGCCCCACAGACTTGTCTGTATCGTGCCGTCCTTCACGGCACTTTTGTACATTGGGTACTGCTCGATAAGCTCCTTACCGTGCGAGGCTGCCATATCCGACAGCACCCTCTGCATTATCATTCCGTCAATAGTTCCGCCAATGTTCATTACCAAAGCACCCAAGCCTATGGGAATGGCAGTTTTTAACAGTATTTTGAAGGTAGCTTCCTTGCTTTTGGCTTCCACTGAATTTCTTATCTGCTCCTCCGTAAAGCCTCCGCCGCAGCGTTTGTACTTGAAGAATACATAGAGGAAGCTCAGTACTCCGCCGATGGTTATTCCCAGCACTGCACCCGAGACGGAATAGCTCACCAAGGTATACAGGGCTTTACGCTCATCTGCAAAAACTGCACCGAAGATCGTGCCGTCTGTCTGGTATCTGTCAAGCCCTACCTTCATAATTATATAGGAAAGCGACAGACCGATCAGGAGCTTTGACATACCCTCGATGATCTCCGAAACCGAGGTAGCAGTCATATTCCTCAGGCCCTCGAAATATCCTCTGTAGACGGCGACAAGACAGCCGAAGAAGATCGTAGGAGAAAGACATATCATTGAGGGCAGAGCATAGGGGGAGTCGATTATTTCCACATAGAAAAAACTGCCGAAGAACATCAGGAAGGTACAGATAACACCCATTACGATAAAAACAGGCAGGGATATCTTGTGTATTTGCCGAATATCCTTGTATCGGTTTTGAGCGTTGCTCTCCGATACCATTCGGGATATCGCTATCGGAAAGCCTCCCGTAGCTATGGTAAATAGTGGAACATAAATTTCGTATGCGTTGTTGAACAGTCCCGTACCAAAGGAGGCAAGCTCCTCGCCGAAGATGCCGTACACTCTTGTCAGGGCTACCTTGTATATCATACCGCACAGCTTTACGATTATTATAGCTATGGACATTATCATAGCACCCTTGAAGAAGGTCTGACTTTTTACGGTTTTTCCCGAATCTGACGACGGTGCGGAGCCGGAGTGTTTTGCATGGGTCGCCTTTTTTGGGAAATAAAACCTTGAATCAGCCGCATGTTTTGCCAAATATATCACCCACTCATAAACAAACAGACCGCAGCTTGCCACAGTCTGTTATAGTAATAGAAAGCACCTGTGAGGAGCTGTCGGGGACAGCCTGCACGTCTGCGTTTGTCGCACAGAAGCTCCGTAATTTTCGTACAGCTCCACGGGCTTACAATAATTATTCTTCGGTTTTTGCTGTTT
>CACYCD010000183.1 GCA_902772755.1 uncultured Ruminococcus sp. | reverse complement strand
GAGATGCCCCGATGTTTATTCTGCAAGCAAATCGGACATATCATACATACCCGACTGCTTATTCTTCATAAATACTGCGGCGTTTATTGAGCCAACCGCAAAAACCTCTTTTGAATGTGCCTCGTGCTTGATGGACAGCACTTCATCATGACCTGCAAAGATGACCTCGTGTTCACCCACGATGGTACCGCCTCTTACGGAGTGAATTCCGATTTCGTTTTTATCCCTCTTTTTGCGGTATGCGTGCCTGTCATACACATACTGCTTGTCCGCAGATACCTCCGATATCGCATTTGCGATCATCAGGGCAGTTCCGCTGGGTGCATCAAGCTTTAAGTTGTGGTGCTTTTCTATCAGTTCAATATCAAAATTATCTCCGTGGTTCGCAAATACCTTGGCTGCCATTTTACACAGCTCGACCATCAGGTTTATTCCCAGAGACATATTTCCTGAATAGAAAATACCGATCTGCTCCGAAGCTTTCTTGATCTTATCCACCTGCTCTGCAGAGTAGCCCGTGGTGCAGATAACAGCAGGTACACTGTATTCTGCTGCATAAGCCAGCATTGTGTCAAGCACCGCAGGATTGCTGAAATCTATAATTGCATCATACTTCTCTTTAATTTCTTCAAAAGAAGAATAAACCGTAAAGCTATAGTCACCGCAGTTGTAGGCATCTACACCGCAGGCAACTTCAACATCGTTTCTTTCCGAGATCGCCTTTACAATGGCATGTCCCATTTTTCCCGAGCAACCGCTCAAAACTACCTTTGTCATCCTTATACCCCTTTTCAGAGCCTGTCCATGGCTTGTTTGATAGTTGAAAAAACGCCCAAAAGTACTGAGCTTTTGGGCATTTTTGTAATTTATTAAAGAGCCCTTATCAGTTATACTTTCCTATAAGATCATACTTTGCAAGACATTCCTTTAGGTCGTGATATGCAGACTGACTCATTGGTACCAGAGGCAGACGGCACTCACCTGCATTAAAGCCGATAAGATTCATTGCAGTCTTAACAGGAATCGGGTTGACATCACAGAAGAGGATAGACATCAGCTCTGCATAATGGAAGTTGAGCTCTGCTGCTTTTCTGAAATCATTGTCAAGGCAATAACTGCATATCTCGTGCATCTCTCTTGGGCAGACGTTGGCAAAAACCGAAATTACTCCCTTTCCGCCCAGCGACATAAAGGGTACAGTCTGCTCGTCATTACCTGAATAGATAGTGAAATCGTCACCGCACAAGCTTCTTGTCTGTACAACGGAGGAGATATCTCCGTTGGCTTCCTTGGCAGCTACGATGTTCTTGTGCTTTGAAAGCTCGGCATAGGTCTTAGGCTGGATATTGCAGCCTGTTCTTGAAGGAACATTGTAAAGAATTATCGGGATATCGACTGTATCCGCAATTGTGGTAAAGTGCTTGACAAGACCTGCCTGTGAGGTTTTGTTATAGTAAGGTGTAACAGAAAGCAGAGCGTCAACCCCATAGGACTGTGCAGCCTTGGATAGGTCGATAGCGGTTGCAGTGTCGTTGCTGCCTGCTCCGCCTATCACGGGTACTCTTTTGTTGACCTTTTCAGCTGTGAAAGAGAGAACCTGCTTATGCTCTTCAACCGTAAGTGTAGCAGACTCACCCGTTGTGCCTGCGGCTATGATGGCATCAGTACCGTTTTCTATCTGAAAATCGATCAGCCTGCCGTATTCTTCATAATTGACTGTACCGTCACTGTTCATAGGTGTTACAATGGCAACACCCGAACCTGTAAAAATTGGTGTACTCATTTATATACCTCCGTAAATAATCAACTGTTCATATACCCCTCGGCACAAAGAAGCTCTGCAAGAAGCACGGCACCGCCTGCTGCTCCCCTGAGGGTGTTGTGGCTCATACATACAAACTTCATATCGTATTGTGTATCGGGTCTGAGTCTGCCGACAGAGATAGCCATACCGTTTTCAAGCATTCTGGCACTCTTGATCTGTGGCTGATCGGGCTCGGTAAAATAGTGCAGGAACTGCTTGGGAGCACTGGGAAGCTCAAGCTCCTGAGCTCTGCCCCTATAGCTTTCCCATGTTTTTATTATTGTTTCCTCTGAAGGAGCTTCTCCCTCAAACGACATAAACACGGCAGCTGTGTGACCGTCCGAAACGGGAACTCTGAGGCACTGTGAGGTTATCTGGATATCGTCCGTATCAACAATAACATCTCCCTCTATTTTTCCCCAGATCTTGAGCGGTTCTTTCTCTGATTTTTCTTCCTCGCCTCCGATATATGGAATGAGGTTGTCAACCATTTCAGGCCATCTTTCAAAGGTTTTTCCTGCACCTGAAATTGCCTGATAGGTACAGGCAAGCACCTTATTGCAGCCAAACTGTCTGAGAGGGTGTATGGCAGGAACATAGGACTGCAGGGAGCAGTTGGACTTTACGACGACAAAGCCTTTTTTTGTACCAAGTCTTTTTCTCTGCGAATCTATAATTTTTATGTGATCTGCGTTGATCTCGGGAATGACCATGGGAACATCGGGAGTGTGTCTGTGTGCGGAGTTGTTCGATACCACGG
>CACYCD010000182.1 GCA_902772755.1 uncultured Ruminococcus sp. | reverse complement strand
TTTTATGTAGTGATGATATCACAAAATACAAAAACCCCCTTGCAACGCAAGGGGAATAATGTACAAATCAGTTGGTGATTGTCTTTTCTGTTTCGGGATCGAAGATGTGGATCCTGTCTGTTTCAAAGGCGATCTTGATCTTGTCACCGGGGTGAGCTGTTGATGTGGGAGCAACTCTGGCTGTTACAGGGATACCTGCGATGTTTACATAGAGGTAGATCTCTGCACCCATAAGCTCGGTTACGTCAACGTTAGCTTCTACGATGCTCTCTGAATACTGAGCGAGAAGATCGGGCTCGTCATGAACGTGCTCGGGACGGATACCGACTCTGACTGCTCTGCCTACGTATCTTTCGAGCTTACCGCCGTCAGCCTTTGAAGCCGGGAGCTTAATGCTGTAGTTAGCAAACTTAACATAGAAGTCGCCGCCCTTCTTGTCGAGAGAAGCGTCGATAAAGTTCATCTGAGGTGAACCGATAAATCCGGCAACGAACTCGTTACAGGGCTTATCATAAAGAAGCTGAGGAGTATCAACCTGCTGAATGAAGCCATCCTTCATAACAACGATTCTGGTACCCATTGTCATAGCCTCTGTCTGGTCATGAGTAACGTAGATAAATGTTGTGCCAAGACGCTGATAGAGCTTGGAGATCTCTGTTCTCATCTGAGCACGAAGCTTTGCATCCAGGTTGGAGAGAGGCTCGTCAAGAAGGAATACCTTAGGATCACGAACGATAGCACGACCGAGGGCAACACGCTGACGCTGACCGCCGGAAAGAGCCTTCGGCTTTCTGTCGAGGTACTGCTCGATGCCGAGGATCCTTGCAGCTTCCTGTACTCTCTCTTTGATCTCCTCCTTGGGGATCTTTCTGAGCTTAAGACCGAATGCCATATTATCATAAACGGTCATATGCGGATAAAGAGCATAGTTCTGGAATACCATTGCTATATCTCTGTCCTTAGGAGCAACATCGTTTGCTAGCATATCGCCGATGTAAAGCTCACCCTTGCTGATATCTTCAAGTCCGGCAACCATACGAAGTGTTGTCGATTTACCGCAACCGGAAGGACCAACCAAGATAATAAATTCCTTATCTTCAATCTCAAGGTTGAAGTCTGTAACGGCTGTTACATTGCCGTCATAGATTTTGTAAATATGTCTTAAAGAAACATTTGCCATACCAACTATAACCTCCCTGTATAAAAGACAAAGCTTCATATCGTGAGCCGTGTCATAATAGTTGATTACTGTAGAATAGTATAGCACCTTTTTCAAAATTTTACTAGACTTATTTTTAACAGATTATGAATATTTATTTTAGTAAAAAAGTCACAAGCATAAAAAACATATTGTAAATTTAGGTAATTTTTACGAAAAAACACCAATCCGCTCTCTCTCGGACATCAAACGGCACTCTCCCTCAGCCAGATCTTCGGGCAGTACGAAGCCCCCTATCTGCACTCTTTTAAGCTGCAGCACCTCTATGCCTTGTGTAAGAAACATCTTTTTCACCTGATGGAACCTGCCCTCGCTTATGACGACCTCCGCACGGCTTCCGTCAAGCGGGACAAGCGTTGCAGGCTTGCAGACCGTTCCGTCTGCAAAAACAATTCCACGGGCAAAATTATCAATATTTTCCTCGGTGACACTGCAGCTGAGGACCGCAATATACCGCTTGTCCACGTGCTTTTTCGGAGAAAGCATATTGTGTGCAAACTCCCCGTCATCGGTGATTATAAGAAGTCCCGTTGTGTCCTTGTCGAGCCTGCCGGCAGGAAACAAGCCGTTACGTCGAAGCTCCTTGGGTATGAGTTCAAGCACTGTTTTTTCACGTTTATCCTCTGTGGCACAGACCACTCCGGGCGGCTTGTTCATTACAATATATATGTACTTTTTGAAGGATATTTCCCTGCCGTCCACTGCAACGGTGTCGCTGTCCTCGGATATTTTTTGCTCCGGCTTTTTCACCGCCGTGCCGTTGACGGTTATTTTTCCGCCACGCACCAAGGTCTGCACTTCTTTTCTTGAGCCTATGCCCTGCGACACCAAAAATCTGTCAATCCTCATCATCTTTTTTCACCATTGATAAAAATTCACTTCCGTAGATCTCTCTGCTGCGGTGACAGCCTATCGCCTGTCCCCTGTATGACAGCACCGAGGCATACATATCCTCACCTATTTTATAGACATACCGCCCAACGGTTTTCCCCCTGAAAGCATCCAGGTCAAGCCCTATCTGCTTTTGCAGTCTGTTATATTTTTCATACACCCTGTTAAATTCCACGGGAATACGCACCTTGTCCTCCGTCACGAGCTTACCGCTGTAACCGAAGGTTTTCAAAAAAGCCTTTCGGTCGGCTTCGGCGGAAAAGCTAAGAGAATACTCCCCCACCCCTTTGCAGTAAGCGTGAGTCGGCTGAGGGTGTGCAAAGAGAAAATACATCGTCAGCCCCATCACTGTGGCAAGGATAAGAATAATTAACGTTCTTACGGGCTTTTTAAGCCCTGTTTTAACTGTCAGCACAAACATTTCGATCACTCCATACCAAATGATATGCTGTGAGCGACCGAAAAATTACACTAAAGGGCATCTCTAAAAATCCATAGCCCTCTTATTGCACCATAGCTTCAACCGTCATATTGTCCAAAATCCCCTCGCAATACGTCAGTATTACTTCGTGAATTTTGGG
>CACYCD010000181.1 GCA_902772755.1 uncultured Ruminococcus sp. | reverse complement strand
TTTTGCCTGTAGTAGGTGTTGGCGATGTTTCTGTTGGCATTCAGCTTATCGACTTCCTCTTTGGTGTAATCTCCGTACAGCTTTAGGTCGTAGTTGCCGGATCTTGTTATCTCCATATTTATCAAGCTCTGCTGAAAGCTTGTGGCTATGCAGGCGACAACGGTTATCAAAGCTGTTGAAAGCAGTATACCGACTATTGTCACAAGAGTTCTTGTGCGGTTCATTATGAGGTTTTTATGAGTGAGTTTACGCAAAAGCTTCAAGCCTTACACCTCCTCAAGTATCTTACCGTCCTGAATACGGATTATCCTGTCGGCTTCCTTGGCGATCTCAAGGTTGTGAGTTATCATAATGATAGTTTGTTTGAACTGCTTGTTCGTCATTTTGAGAATACTCATAATATCCTCGGTAGCCTTTGAGTCAAGGTTGCCTGTGGGTTCATCGGCAAGCATCAAAGCAGGGTTGCTGATGAGTGCACGTCCTATAGATACCCTCTGTTGCTGTCCGCCCGAAAGCTGATTTGGGAGGTTGTTTCTCCTGTGGGTCAGCCCAAGTGAAGAGAGTATCTTTTCAAGCCGTTCGGGATCCGGCTTTTGTCCGTCAAGGTCAAGAGGCAGGGTGATGTTTTCCTCTGCGGTCAATATCGGGATAAGATTATAGAACTGGTATACAATGCCGATTTGACGACGGCGGAAGATAGCGAGCTTGTCGTTGTTCATACTGTTTATTTCCTGTCCGTCAATGATTATCTTGCCCGAGGTGGGACGGTCAACTCCGCCCAGCAGGTGCATAAGCGTGGATTTTCCGCTTCCGCTGGCCCCCACTATAGCTACGAACTCACCCTTGTTGACTGAAATGGATATATCGTCAACGGCATTAAAGGAGTTTTCACCTTCTCCGTAAGTCTTAACAAGATTTTCAGTTCTCAAAATTTCCATGTGTTACCTCCAAGTGACTGATTATGAATCTATTTTATAGATCCAAAGTGACTTTAAAGTGACTGTTGAAAAAAATATTTATCTGTGATAAGATATTGTGGGTGATAAAAATGGGCAGGGAATTGTCATTTTGTCAGACAGCAGAGAGAAGTCTGACAAAAAAATACAGAAAGCAGATATGGAACAAATTTATAGCAGCCTGCAAGGATTATCAGCTGATATCACAGGGCGACAGAATAGCCGTGTGCATATCCGGCGGTAAGGACTCAATGCTGCTTGCAAAACTGATGCAGCTTTTGCAGAGGTACAGCGAGGTACCGTTTGAGCTTGTATTCCTTGTTATGGATCCCGGCTACAACACGGAAAACCGTCAGAAAATTGAAGAAAACGCTAGGAAGCTGGAAATACCGATAACTGTTTTTGAAACAAATATTTTCACAGTTACCGATAAGGTCGAAAAATACCCCTGCTACCTTTGTGCAAAAATGCGTAGAGGACACCTCTACAGTCAGGCAAAACAGCTCGGCTGTAACAAAATTGCCCTGGGTCATCATTTTTCCGATGTGATAGAAACTACGGTTATGGCTATGTTTTACGGCTCACAGCTTCAAGCTATGCTGCCAAAGCTCAAAAGCACTAATTTTGAGGGTATGGAGCTTATCCGTCCGCTCTATATGGTACATGAAAATGACATAATAGCGTGGAAAAACTACAACAGTCTTGAATTTATCCGCTGTGCCTGCCGTGTCACGGAAAAAACCGAAACGGCAATTGACGGTGTCGGCGACAGCAAGCGTCAGGAGATAAAAAAACTGATAGCAGAGCTGAAAAAAACCAACCCCAATATAGAAAAAAGCATCTTCAACAGTATACATCACGTGCACATCGACACCTTCCCCGGCTATAAATCAAACGGCGAACGCCACAGCTTTTTGGAGAAACATAATATTGCATTTTCCGATGAAATGTGATATAGTTAGATATGGGCAATATGACAATTAAATCTACAACACACTCAATTTGGAGATACGGTTATGAAATAGAGATTATTTATTTTATCAATTGTCACAGCAATGCTTTTGACGGGGTGTTCCGCTGCCGATAATGACAGCGATTCAAAAACAGCCTCATCGCCCAAGGAACAGACCACTGCAGCAGAGACGACAACTGCACCCGCTGACGCAGATACAAGCGAGCTTAAGGAAGAAGTGAGTGATATCGCAGAACCTTATGCCGAAAAATCGTTGGATGTCACCAAGGACAGTCCGGAAGGACGCTACTACACCGACCACAAATTTGACCACGCACTAATGGTTTATGAAAAAGCCCTTGAAGTAGGTGATGCTATTACCACTGCAGTGAAAAACGGTAAAATGGGAGATGCTCCCAAGGAGGGCAGAGTGGCTTTCAGTGCGGATATCGACAAGGAAACACTTGCAGGTGCGGCACTGTGCCACGATATAGGAATGTCGGGCGGCGGATATGCCACAACGCCAAAGGTTGATAAAAACGGCGACCCGATCAAGGACGATCAGGGCTACACCGTATACAAGCTCGACAAGCAGGGTAATTATGTGATGCATAAAGGAGGATGATGACAACTTCTCTGAAATCAGAACGAACCACTCCCTGAACTCAGGCTTGTATGTACTTGTGAACCGTGACGAGTTCAAAGAGCTTGACTATTCCGATGAAGATATAGATAAAATGGCTTTAGCATGTATGGTACATTCAAAGAGCAACTCAGGTGTCCATGACCTCAACAGCATTGCGGATTGGTCAGCCGGCTTTGACCGTATGGACTCACTTGTAGCAGCGTGGAATGCCGACCATAAGGACAATCAAATATCCTTTGACAGAACACCGTTTGAAAATAGTACGGAAAAGTTAGGTATTCTCGCTTCTGAGACCCTCGCACTCAGAGTGGGAGATGTAAGCCGTGATTCCGGTCCCGAAGCCGAAGCTCAGTCGGGAGAAGCTGTCCACGTTGACCGTGACTCCATAAACGATATGGGCGGTACTATAGAGAAAGAAGTACAGGACGCAGATATTACAATAGGTGATAAAAACGAAGATGTCCCAAGCGTAAAGAGCAGACAGGTTCATGTGGGAGAACAAAATATTACGGAAAATCACACCTATGTCGGAACTGATTACAGCATTATCCACGAAATAACCGTTGCTGACGGTTGCTCGGCACCTGAGTGTACACAGGAGGCTGTCACAGACCACCTCGGAGAGCTTAACAGTGCCAAGGACGCTGAATTTACCGTTATCATCAAATTTGAAAAATTTGATGATGAAAATCTTGATTACTTTAAAAACTCGTGGGATGACTTCTGCTCCGAAAACGAGAAAATTTATACCAATTTAAAGATCACTTACCAAAATACTTAATGGCATCTCTAAAAACCACTCCTGATTTTTAGAGGTATACATAATAATGAGCCATGCAGGAAAACGCCGATGCTGTGTTTTCCTGCATTTATATGGAGAGTTACAAATGGTTTTCAGTTCTCAGGTTTTTTTATTTTTGTTTTTGCCGATAACTTATCTTTTGTATTTGATAATACCCAATCTAAAGGCAAAAAATATACTGCTGATAATAGCCAGCTTTGTGTTTTATGCCTACGGTGAACCGACTGCTGTTGCACTGATGATACTTTCGGTCATCTGCAACTACTTCTTCGGCAGGGGTATGTCGAGTGAAAAACACAGAAAAAAGCTGTTATTGGCTTCTGTTATCTTCAATATGGGTATGCTGTTCATCTTCAAGTACCTGACATACTCACTTTCCTTGACGGACAAGCTGTTCGGTCTGCCGTTTGAGGTGCCTGATATTGCACTTCCGATAGGAATATCCTTCTTTACCTTTCAGGCTATGTCGTATGTCATCGACTCCTACCGTGACAACAGCCTTATAAGGAAGAATATTCTCGATATTTTTTTGTATATCTCCTTCTTTCCTCAGCTGATTGCAGGTCCCATTATCAAGTTTGACGATATTTCAAGGCAGATAAACGACCGCAAAATCACAGCGGAAAACACAGTGGCAGGCATCAGAAGGTTTGTCTGCGGTCTTGCAAAAAAGCTGATAATAGCAAATGCTATGGGTGAAATAGCCGACTATACTTTTTCTGCCGAGCCGTCCGACCTGAATGCGGTGACAGCCTGGATAGGTGCCCTCTGCTATGTGATGCAGATATTCTACGATTTCAGCGGTTACAGCGATATGGCTATCGGTCTTGGCAAGATGTTCGGTTTTGAATTTAAGGAGAATTTCAACTATCCGCTGTCGGCAAACGGTATGACGGATTTTTGGAGAAGATGGAATATTTCCGTTTCGTCCTGGTTCAGGGATTATGTATATATCCCACTTGGTGGCAACCGCAAGGGAAAGCACAGAACAGTGCTGAACAAGTGGATAGTTTTTCTGCTGACGGGAATATGGCACGGTGCGAACCTCACCTTTGTGATGTGGGGAGTTATGCACGGATTTTTCCTGATGATGGAGAGCTACGGCATAGTGCCTAAAAAGCTGTTCACCAAAAAAATCCTCGCTCCGCTTGCTCATCTGTATTCACTGCTCATTATTACGCTTACGTTCGTTATTTTCCGTGCAGATGATATTTCGTATGGCTTTGAATATATCGGAAGAATGTTTTCAGGTGGTTTTGCCGTCAATAATTGCTTTGTCAAGACGGCTGCAATGCTTGACCCATTCGCATTGACAGCTTTTGCTTTGGGTGCTGTTGTTGCTGTTCCCGTGATACCTGCGATCAGAAATAAATGTATTGAAAAAGGTTTTGAGATCCCCTACAATACGGTGGCAACTGTGGGAAGTCTGTTGCTGTTTATGTACTGTATTGTTGTACTTTCGGGAGCGACGTACAATCCGTTTATATATTTTAGATTTTAGGCAGGTGAAATAATATGAAAAAATTTTACATAGCCTGCATCAGTCTTTTTATGCTGCTTTGCACCGTGCCTATGGCACTTACGCTGTTTATGCCGAATTATAAAAAGATAGGCAATGAGGAGGAAATAAAAACTCCACAGCTTATACGTGACGGAAAGCTCAATAATTCCTTTTCGGAAGAATTTGACCTCTATTACTCCAAGATAAATCCCCTGCGTTCACAGCTGATAACGGCAAACAATGCCGTAAAGCTTGATTTGTTTCACGCATCAGCAAATGAGGTCATATCAGGCAAAAACGGTATGCTGTTCTATGAGAACACTGTTGACAGCTACACCTCAAAAACACTCAGCGACAGGCAGATATACAACATCGCAAGGACAGTTCAGATTGTGCAAAAGCATATCCAAAACAGAGGCGGACAATTTGTATTTACTGTTGCACCCAACAAAAACAGCGTTTATCCGCAGTATATGCCAAACAGATATTTAAGGGCAGAACGTACCACGCTTGATGTGCTGAACGAAACACTTGAAAAAATCGGTGTGAATTATGTTGATATAAAGAAAAATATCGGTGATGACAAGACGGAGCTTTATTTAAAAACCGACTCTCACTGGAATAACCTCGGAGCTTTGTATACATATAATTGGTTGGAGGATGCTCTGGCTCATTCGCATAAGTCGTATGACAGCGTACAGTATACCATAGAAAACCGTCACAAGGGCGACTTAGGGCAGATGGCATTCCCAAAAACAGGCAAGACCTGTGATCAGTATTATTTTGATCTGCAGCTTGACAAATTCAGGTTTATC
>CACYCD010000180.1 GCA_902772755.1 uncultured Ruminococcus sp. | reverse complement strand
CGCTGAAGTTCTGTGATGCGGAGAACAGATAGCAGGTTTTGTCAAAGCTTGTATATGCGTTGGCATTGGCACCTGTTTCGGCATATTTTTCAAAAGCATCTCCGTCCTCACTTTCAAAAAGCTTGTGTTCAAGATAGTGAGCTATGCCGTCGGGGACGGATATCTTCTCTCCACCGTTTACACTGAAGCAGTTGTTGATAGAACCGAATTTTGTACCAAAAATCGCAAATGTGCTGTTGAATCCCTCTTTTTCATATACATAGATATTAAGACCGCTTGGATGCTTGACCTTATAGTAGAAGTCATCTGAAAACGATGACTGAATTTTGTTTATCTCCATCATTTGCTCTCCAATACATACATAGTGTCAAATTCAATCGTTTTAACAGCATCTATCATTTGTTCCTTGGTGACGGAACACACCGCCTCGCACATCTCATCAATTGAAAGTATATTGTCGTCCAATATCTGACCTAAATACCAATTCTCAAGACCCGATTGATTATCGCAGACGGCTATGATGTTGTTGCACATAGAAAGCTGTGTGGCTTTCAGCTCAAAATCGGTGATGTTTCCGTCCTTCATCTGCTGTATTTCGTTCAGAATAGCTTTTTCTGCCTTGTCAATATTTTCTTTTTCAACACCGCTCTCGATCTCCACAGCACCCTTGAGTCTGGTGTATCGAGATGTGCAGTAATAGCACAAGCTGAGTTTTTCTCTGACATTGGTAAACAGCTTGCTGTGTGCAGTTGCACCAAGCAGGGCTATCGCAACACGCAGGGGCATAACCTCACTGCTTCCGACTGCAATGGGAGTGCGAAATCCCAGAATCATTTTGGACTGTGCAAGCTCCATCTGCTCTCGCTCTCTCTTGACCTCACCGCAGTGTGGCTTTACGATGTTTGAGATCTCATAAGGCTCACGTTCAAATTGTGAAAATCTCTCTCTAAAAATATCTACAGCGTGCTTGCTGCTGCTTTCTCCAATAAAGAATATCTGAACCTTACCTTTTTTAAGCAGGGTCTGCCAAAGGGTATAAAGCTCTTCACCGCTTACTGCATCGACATCTTCCTTCGTGAGCTTATATCCATACGGTTCATCTTGAAACATTATCTGTTTAAAACGTCCCAGAGAGTAGGCTCGCTTGTCGTTGAACTCGGCATCTATAGCTTCTTTCAGCAGACGTTTTTCCTGATTTATTTCTTTCTCGCAAAAGCTGTTTCCGTTTAGCTTGGGACGAAATATCAAGTCACAAAGTAATTTTGATATTTTTTCGGAAACGACCTCGCTGTTCAGGGCGTATTTATCATCAATAGCACTTATGGAAAAGGTGATCAGGCTGTTGTCACCTATTCTGCGGTTATTTCCACTGAGACTTGCACCGTAAAGCATTGCAAGCTTTTTTGACAGGATCGTAAAATCGGGATAGTCCTCAGAGGATCTTGGGATAAGCCCCGACAGGATAGAATATCCGGCAGCGGTTTCTGCATCCAAAGGAACTATGAAAGAAATACTCAGCTTGGTAGTTTTGAATTTTTGGTCGGAGATAGTGGTGAAGGTGATGTCGTCTCCGATTATTTCTCTTTTTATATTGGTCATTACATCCTCCACATACAAAAGGGCATCTCTAAAAACCTATAGCCCTCTTATTGCACCATTTATCCAGCCACCATATTGTCCAAAATCCCCTCGCAATACGTCAGTATTACTTCGTGAATTTTGAACGATCTGCCAACTAAATCTACAGCACACTAAAACCACTCTAGGTTTTTAGAGATGCCCAAAAAACTGCACGGCAATGATCGACACTGCAATGCAGTTTTTTAATGATTAAAAATCGAACTCTGAAAAATCGAAGGTAGCAAAATAGTCGGCAGGAGTCTCGGCTCTGCGGATGAGCTGATGTGTGCCGTCCGCTTTGTACAGAACCTCTGCACTTCTTAATTTGCCGTTGTAGTTATAACCCATTGAAAAACCGTGGGCACCTGCATCGTGGATATAGATTATATCGCCGATGTCGATCTTGGGAAGCATTCTGTCGATCGCAAACTTATCATTATTTTCACAAAGACCGCCTGTAACATCGTATTTGTGTGTGCAGGGGTCGTTTTCTTTGCCGAGTACGGTAATGTGGTGATAAGAACCGTACATAGCAGGACGCATAAGGTTGGCGGCACAAGCGTCAACACCTATGTACTCCTTGTAGATATGCTTTTCGTGTATGGCAGTCGTCACCAACGCACCAAAGGGAGCAAGCATATATCTTCCAAGCTCGGTGTATATCTCAACATCACCCAGTCCGTTTGGCACAAGTATACTTTCAAACTTTTCCCTTACACCGTTACCAATAATGGAAATATCATTTTTGGGTTCTTCGGGCTTGTAGTCAACTCCTATTCCGCCTGAAAGATTTATGAACTTAATCTTTACTCCGGTTTTTTTCTTGAGTCTGACCGCAAGCTCAAAGAGTATGCCTGCAAGCTCTGGATAATATCCGTTTGAAACAGTGTTTGACGCCAGAAAAGCATGAATACCAAACTCCTCGGCACCGGCTTCACTCAGCTCAATAAAAGCTTTTTCCATCTGCTCCTCGGTCATTCCGTATTTGGAATCACCCGGGGTATCCATAACCTGGATCTTGTCCTCGCTGTCTGCCATTTTGAACACACCGCCGGGATTGAAGCGACAGCATATAGTTTTCGGCACACCGCATACCTTTTTGATAAATTCAACGTGGGTATAATCATCAAGATTTATGTATGCACCCAGCTGATAAGCCTTCTGCATATCCTCAACAGGAGTAACATTTGAGCTGAACATAATGTCACTGCCCGTTATTCCGCAGGCTTCACAAAGCATAAGCTCTGTATATGAAGAGCAGTCCATACCGCAGCCTTCTTCGTGAAGAATTTTCATAAGAAAAGGATTCGGTGTTGCTTTTACTGCAAAAAACTCCTTATAGCCCTTGTTCCAGCTGAATGCCTCGTAAAGTGCTCTGGCATTTTCTCTGATACCCTTTTCATCATATATATGAAAGGGTGTGGGAATATCCTTAATTATTTCTTTAGCCTGTTCAAGAGTGATAAACGGCTTTTTCTCCATCACATTTCCTCCATATCCTGTGCTGTATATTCCTCAACACTTTCCTCTATTGCACCGATTATCGAATCGGCACCCTCTCCTGTTTGAGCAGAAAACGGGAAAAGTCTTATACCCTTAAATTCCTTTAGCTCGTTTCCTATCATTATAAGATTTTTCTCACGCTCGGATTTTTTGAGCTTGTCCATTTTAGTCAGCACCACAATATACGGAAAACCGTTGGAATACAGGAAGCTTATCATATTGATGTCGTCCTGCGTGGGCTTGTGACGCATATCAATAAGCTGAACTACCATACAAAACGCTCTCTGCTGAGAAAAATAACTCTCCATCAGCTCTGACCATCTCTGTTTTTCCGCTTTGCTGACCTTAGCATAGCCGTAACCCGGAAGATCTACCAAATGGAAGCTGTCCACGTCATAAAAATTTATGGTGCCAGTTTTGCCCGGCTTTGAGCTGATCCTGGCAAGTGCTTTCCTGCCTGTCAGCTTGTTTATCAGAGATGACTTGCCGACATTACTTTTTCCTGAGAATATGACCTCCGGTTTTTCAGAAGGTGGTATCTGATCGCCTGTACCGCAGGCAAATCTAAATTCGGAATTTTTAAAGCTCATACTATTTCCCTTTTTGTTATAGGAACGTCCGCATTTACGGCAATCCCTTAGTGTGTAACTGCCGAGGGCAGATTTTCCTGCACTGAAGCTTGTTTTTTATGTATTGGTAACGAATCCTCAAAATCTACTATTGCCACCCTGAGAACCTCTGTGAGCTTCTTTACAGGGACAAAATCCACATTTTCTATAACTACAGATTCAATTTCCTGAAGATCCTTTTTATTCTCAAACGGAATGATCACAGTTTCAATGCCGTTCTTATAGGCAGCCATACTTTTTTCACGCAAACCGCCTATCGGCATAACATTACCCCTGAGCGTGATCTCTCCCGTCATAGCCACCTTATGCTTAACCTTTTTGCCCGACAATGCGGAGTATATCGCAGTTGCCATTGTGATGCCTGCCGAAGGACCGTCCTTTGGTACGGCACCCTCGGGTGCGTGGATATGGATATCCTTTTCCGCATAAAAATCAGGATTGATCTTAAGCTGCTCTGCATGGCTTCTTATGCAGGTAATGGCTGTTTTTGCAGACTCCTTCATAACATCGCCAAGTGAGCCGGTTAGTTCTACGTGACCCTTACCCTTCATTATCGCCACCTCGATCGGCAGAAGAGTTCCGCCCACTGAAGTCCAGGCAAGACCGTTCACAAGACCTACCTCATCGGTTTTTGATTTGCTGTCGTCTATGTATTTTTCGGGACCGAGATATTCCGAAAGATTCTTCTCTGTTATTTTGATCGGAGCAAGCTCAGGCTCATCAAGAATCTTGACCGCTGCTTTTCTCATAAGTGAAGCTATTGTTCTTTCAAGCGTTCTCACACCTGCTTCTCTGGTATAGGAATCTATAAGAGCATATATAGCCTTGGCGTTGATTCTGAACATCTGGATATTCAGACCGTTTTCCTTAAGCTGCTTTTTTACAAGATGACGTTTGGCTATATTGAACTTTTCTTCCCTTGTATAAGAGGGCAGCTCTATTATATCCATTCTATCCCTGAGCGGAGGCGGAATAAGTGAAATATCATTTGCAGTGGTAATGAACATCACGTGTGACAGATCAAACGGTATCTCAATGTAATGGTCAACAAACGAATGATTCTGCTCACTGTCAAGCACCTCCAGCAGAGCCGAGGTCGGGTCGCCCTTGTAGTCATTTCCGAGCTTGTCAACCTCATCGAGTACCAGTATCGGATTGGAGGTTCCTGCTGTTCTCACCGCATTGATGATCCTGCCCGGCATAGCTCCTATATAGGTCTTTCTGTGACCCCTTATCTCCGCTTCGTCCTTGATGCCACCGAGGGCTATCCTTGCGGATTTGCGGTTTATCGCCTCTGCAATAGACTGGGCAATAGAGGTTTTGCCTACTCCGGGAGGTCCTGCGAGGCAGATTATATTGGCTTTGCCCTTTGGGTTGAGTGCTTTTACTGCCAGCTGCTCAATTATTCTTTCCTTGACCTTTTCAAGCCCAAAGTGATTTTTTTCCAAGGAAGCTCGGGCTTTTTTTATGGAAATCTT
>CACYCD010000179.1 GCA_902772755.1 uncultured Ruminococcus sp. | reverse complement strand
TCCGCAGATTTTGAATTTCCGAAAAAATAAAAGCTAAGCTCTGAAAAGAAAAAAACAAATATAACCGCAAACAGCAGAGCTATACTGTTTAGAAGTTTTTTTGAATATTTATCCGACTGTCCTCTAAGATATTTGAAGGACTCAGTATCATACCTATTGCTTCTTGCTTTTCTTTCTCCTGCAAGAATTTTTTTCAACGGGATCAAAAGCAAAAATATGTCTACAGCAAGACTAGCCATATTCCATACAGCTGAAAGAGTATTTACTGTTAAGTTATAGATGAACCATGATATCTGCACCAATGCAAACACGCTGAAAGCTGAGACTAAATATGTTCGGTAGCGTTGTTTTTTCAGTTCTTTATTCAGCGAAATAACATCTATGCCTTCTCCTGTATCACGCCATTTTGCTGCGATATTCGAGGGATAACCTGCAAGCTTTGCCATTTGCGACAGTCTGCCGTATTTACTCAACAATTCTTCCAGTGCTTCATCCTCGTGCCTGCCATCCTTTATCTTATCAAATTTTTCATCCAAGGCAACTATGATCTTACCCTGTGCTTCATCAACCTCTTCAGAATAAGGAATATCCTCAAACATCATTTTGACAACAGTCTGTATCTTCCTATTTGGTTTTTTTGTTTCATCCTTTTTCATACTGCAAGCCTCTACTATTTTATTTCCACAATTGTAACGCCCGAATCGCCCTCGCCCAAATTGCCTATTCTGAACGATTTTACGCTTTTGTGGTGGCGGAGGAACTTGTGTATTTCAGTACGCAGTATGCCTGTTCCTTTGCCGTGAATGATCGTGAGCATACCCAAATTCATCAGCACGGCACTGTCAATAGCCGAATCTACCTCTATAATTGCGTCCGCTGCCGACTGTCCACGCACATCTACCTCGGTTGAGGGACGGGTATCTATGAGGTTTTGAACATTTCTGCGTGCTTTAGTCTGAACGGTGGTTTTGGGCTTGTCCTTGTTAAGTCTGAGGTTACTCAGCTTGACACGGGTCTTTATTATGCCTGCCTGTACCAGAGCGGTTTTGTCTTTTTCGTTTATTTCAAGTATCTCGGCGTTCTTGTCGATGTCAAATATCAGCACACTGTCCCCCACCTTGAACGGTCTGGGAGGTGTGTATTTTTCGTTCGTTTTTTCCTTGACTGGATCGGCTGTGGTCTCCATTTGGTCAATGGAACGGCGGAGCTTTGCACGCTCCTCGGCATCAAGACGCTGATTTTTTTCAAGCTCCTCCAGCCTGTCCATTATGCTTTGAGCCTGTGCTTTGGTTCGGCTGCTTATCCGCTCCGCCTCGGCACGTGCTCTGTCTATCTCAGCCTCTGCCTTACGCTTAGCTTCCTCGATTATGCTGTTTGCCTGCTCACGCTGTCTGCCTGCCATAGCCTTGGTATCGTTGGCTTCCTTCAGCCGTTTTTCAAGCACCTGACGGCGTTCCTCCAGCTTCTCTATGGTGTCCTCAAAACGACGGCTCTCACTGCTGACGAGTGACTGTGCGTTTTCTATTATATCATCGGCAAGCCCCAGACGCTTGCTTATCGCAAAAGCATTGCTCTTGCCGGGAACACCGATGAGCAGCTTATAGGTGGGACGGAGTGTGCTAACGTCGAACTCACAGCAACCGTTCTCCACGCCTGCCGTGGTTATGGCAAACTCCTTCAGCTCGGCATAGTGGGTGGTACATTGTATCCTGGCACCCTTATCTTTGAGTCGTGTAAGGATCGCAACAGCCAGTGCCGCACCCTCAACAGGGTCAGTGCCGGCACCCAGCTCATCTATCAGGATAAGCGAATTTGGAGAAGCCTCCTTGATAATATCTATCACATTTGTCATGTGGGCGGAGAAGGTCGAGAGGTTCTGCTCTATGCTCTGCTCGTCGCCGATATCCACTAAAATCCGCTTGAAAACGGCGATCCTGCTGTTTTCCGCACACGGCACCAGCATACCCGACATAGCCATCAGGGTAAGCAGTCCCGTGGTTTTAAGCGAAACGGTCTTGCCTCCGGTGTTGGGTCCCGTGATGACAAGCAGGGTGTAGCCGTCACCCAGACGGATATCGACAGGTACAACAGCTTTTTTGTCAATCAGCGGATGACGGGCATTCTTTAGATCAATTATACCGTCCTCGTTCAGAATGGGCTTGCAGGCTTTCATTTTATATGCGAGGTTAGCCTTCGCAAAGGTGAGGTCAAGGTCAATAAGCGTGTTGTAGCTCCCGATCACAGAATCGGCACAGTCGCCTGCCATTGCCGAGAGTTCAAGGAGGATACGCTCGATCTCGTCCTGCTCCTTGCCCTTTAGCACACGGATATCGTTATTAGCCTGCACCACGCCCATCGGCTCGATAAAGACGGTCTGACCGCTGCTGGAGGTGTCGTGAACCAGCCCGGGGATATTGCCCCTGCACTCAGCCTTGACAGGCACAACAAAACGTCCGTCACGCTGGGTAATGACCTTATCCTGCAAATATTTGGAATAGGCGGAGCTTCTGACGATCTTGTCAAGCACCTCACGAGCCTTCGATGAGGCTGTGCGGATCTTCCGCCTGATGTCGGCAAGCGTGACCGAGGCGGTGTCGGCGATCTCGTCCTCGGCGAGGATAGAGGAATGTATTTTCTCTTCAAGAAATTTATTCGGCATCAAGCGGTTGAAATATTTATCAAGACTGCTTTTTCTGTCGTCACCTGCATTACGCCACTGTTTGAGCGAGCGGATAACACGCAGTACCTCCGCCACTCGCAAAAGCTCGAGTGCGGACAGCCCTGCACCTGCCTGTGCTCGCCTGAGCGATGAGGTTATGTTTGCTATCGAGCCAAAGCTCGGAGTGCCGAATTTTCCGCTGAGGCAAAAAGCATCATCTGTTTCCGTCAAAAGAGTGCTGACCGCTTCCGTCTTAAAGACGGGCGACACCCTCAGAGCCTCCTCACGGGAATCGGCGAAGGAACACTCCTTGCTGAGTAGCTCCAGTATT
>CACYCD010000178.1 GCA_902772755.1 uncultured Ruminococcus sp. | reverse complement strand
CTCGGCTGTGCCGCCTGCCCTGCCGCAGAGCTGTGCCATACCGGTGAAAAGGAGTGTGCTGTAAATGACTAAGCTTATTATAATTCTCCTTTCGGCAGTGTTTATCAATAACTACATTCTTTCAAGATTTTTGGGTATCTGTCCGTTTTTGGGAGTTTCCAAAAAGCTCGACTCAGCCACGGGAATGAGCTTTGCGGTAATTTTTGTTATGCTCATAGCCACGGCTGTTACCTGGCCTATCCAGATGTATCTGCTCAACCCCTTTAACTTGGGATATTTGCAGACGATAGTCTTTATTCTGGTAATAGCAACTTTGGTTCAGCTGGTTGAGATCATCTTGAAAAGATATATCCCTTCACTGCATAAGTCGCTGGGAGTGTACCTTCCGCTTATCACGACAAACTGTGCTATTTTGGGTGTTACCATACTCAACATTGACGAGGGCTACACCTTTGCTGAGGCTATGGTAAATTCACTCGGCAGCGGTCTGGGATTTTTCCTTGCTATGGTTATGTTCTCGGGCGTTCGTTCAAAGCTGGAGGGTGCGGATATCCCGAAAGCTTTTGAGGGCTTGCCGATCACTCTGGTTGCAGCTTCAATCACATCGCTTTCCTTTATGGGCTTTGGCGGTGTAATTGAAAACCTGTTTGCGTAAGGGGGCAGTGTAATGAATGAAATACTGACCGCTGTTATCCCGATAGTGATAATAGGTCTTGTCTGTGCGGCAGTGCTGGTAATAGCTTCAAAGCTGATGGCAGTCAAGGAAGATGAAAAATTTCCTGCCGTGCGTGGCTGTCTGCCGGGTGCAAACTGCGGTGCCTGTGGCTTCGCCGGCTGTGACGGCTATGCAAAAGCACTCTGCGAGGACAGCTCAACACCTGCAAACCTCTGTGTGCCGGGCGGTGAGAGTACCGCAAAACAGCTCAGCGAGGCATTGGGTGTGGAATTTGCCGAGGTAGAAGCTCAGGTAGCGTTTGTCCACTGTGGCGGTGACTGCTCCAAAACACAGGATAAGGTTGAGTACGAGGGTTTCAGCTCCTGTGCGGCTGCAAATCTGCTGTTCGGCGGCAAGGGTGCCTGCACCTACGGCTGTCTCGGAATGGGCGACTGTGCGGCAGCCTGTCCGCAGAATGCGATTTATATCAAAAACGGCATCGCCGTGGTAGATGAAGAGGACTGCATAGGCTGCGGTATCTGCACACGCACCTGTCCTAATCACCTGATCAGCCTTGTACCGCAGAAGAGAAAGGTCACAATGACCTGCCGAAATAAGGATAAGGGTGCAGTCACCCGAAAGACCTGCTCCAACGGCTGTATCGGCTGTAAAAAATGTGAGAAGTCCTGCCCCCGTGATGCGATCCACGTGTACGAAAATGTCGCGGAGATCGACTACAGCAAATGTATAGGCTGTAAGCTCTGTGCCAAAAACTGCCCGGTGGGTTGTATAGAAATGTAAATATAAAATCACCTCTGAAAACCAAGTCGGTTTTCAGAGGTGTACTTTTTTGTTTGTTATTATACGTAATCTACTACGCCTACCCAGCTGAGGAGAAATTCTCTCTCGTGTTCGTTGCCTTTTACTGACTGAGAAGCGGCTACTATCGGCATCCATTTCTGGACGTACTGCATAGCGGTGTCGCTCTTTTTGCAGAAGAGGCTTAGGTACTTCTTAGCTATTTTTTCGTCAGCGTGCAGGCAGAACAGCAGGTAAGTTCTTGCTGCGTCTGCGGAGGCGTTGCCCTGTGTAGCGTGTGACCAGTCAAGAATGTAGGGGGTGCCGTCGGGGGTTATGATGATGTTTGAGGGGTTGAAATCGCCGTGGCATACCTTGTTGTGCTTGGGCATTGCATTCAGGGTGGTGTGCAGGTCATAGCGTGTGGTTGCGTCCAGCTTTGCCTCGCTGATCTTCCTTGTCATCTTGTCCTTGAGCTTGTTGAGCAGGGGACAGGTCTTTTTGTGCATACTGAGCTGCAAATCAACAAACATATCGAGGTATTCGTCCAGCTTATCGGGGTTTTCTTCCATAAGCTGCTGAAGTGTCTTTCCCTCGATAAAGTCGGAAACTATTGCCCATTTTCCGTCTATCTTGGTGACCTCGTGGATCTTTGGGATATTCAGCCCTGTTTCTTCTATTCTTGCCTGGTTGAGTGCCTCGTTGAGGACATCAGCCTTGGAAAACTCCTCGTTAAAAACCTTTATGCACAGGTCGCCGTCACGGTAGAGCTTTTTTGCCGGTCTTACGGCAATAACATTGTCAAGTGTCATTATCTTTGTCCTCCTTTGCTCAGTTTGTATCGGTTATCTGACTTTCATCGGGGGTATCTGTCTCGGTGAAGGTCTTGCCATAGTAGGCATTCAAATACATCTGCTTTATTTCGCTCATAAGCGGATAACGTGGGTTTGCACCGGTGCATTGGTCGTCGAATGCCTGTTCTGTCATATCGTCCAGTCTGTCAAGGAAGTCCTGCTCGTCAATGCCGTAATCCTTGAT
>CACYCD010000177.1 GCA_902772755.1 uncultured Ruminococcus sp. | reverse complement strand
TACCTCAAGCTCCGTACCCATCATATACTTGTCAACGAGTACGGGGTTCTCGATATTCTGAGCAAGGATTATAGCCATATACTCCTTAACGTCAGCCTCGTTGAAGGCGATTATCATATTCTGACCGCCGAGAACGTAGGACGGACGGAGCAGTACGGGATAGCCGACCTTCTCTGCGATTTCAAGAGCTTCCTCTGTCGTCATTACGGTAAAGCCCTTGGGACGCTTGATGTTGTGCTGTTCAAGCAGCTCGTCAAAGCGTTCTCTATCCTCTGCCATATCGATGGCATCTGCGGAGGTGCCGAGGATCTTTACTCCATTGTCGGAGAGGTACTTTGTCAGCTTGATAGCTGTCTGACCGCCGAAGGCTACGACCGCACCCACGGGCTTCTCAGTGTTGATGATGCCCATAACGTCCTCATTGGTGAGAGGCTCAAAGTAAAGTCTGTCGGCTGTGTCAAAGTCGGTTGAAACGGTCTCGGGGTTGTTGTTGACTATAACAACATCAAAGCCGGCTTTTTTCAGCGACCATACGCAGTGAACGGAGGAGTAATCAAACTCGATTCCCTGTCCTATGCGGATGGGACCCGAACCGAATACAAGGATAGTGTCCTTACCGCTGTTTCTTTCTTTGATAAACAGCTCGGCTTCATTCTCCTTGTCAAAGGTGCTGTAGAAGTAGGGTGTCTCTGCGGCAAACTCAGCGGCACAGGTGTCAACCATCTTGTACACGGGGTTTGCGTGGTATTCAAGCGGCTTGCCCGTGAGCTGTTCTATGGTCTTGTCAAGATAGCCCATATTCTTAGCCTTCATATAGGTCTCTTCGTCAAGCTCACCCTTTGCAAGCGTTCTTTCCATTTCGATAAGATGGATAAATTTATAGAGGAACCACTCGTCTATCATTGTGATCTCGTGTATCTTCTCCACCGTTACGCCTCTTTTGAGGGCTTCAAAGATACAGAACAGTCTGAGGTCATCACAAACAGAGAGTCTTTCTATCAGGTTTTCATCGCTCATCTTGGCAAACATCTTGTCGTTGAGCGTATCATGTGATATCTCCGCACCACGGACAGACTTCATTATAGCCTGTTCAAAGCTGGGTGCGATAGCCATAACCTCGCCGGTAGCCTTCATCTGTGTGCCGAGGGTACGCTTTGCATATACAAACTTGTCAAACGGCCACTTGGGGAATTTGACAACAACATAGTCAACAGAGGGTTCAAAGCAGGCATAGGTAGTGCCTGTTACAGCGTTCTTTATCTCGCCGAGGGTGTAGCCGATAGCGATCTTAGAAGCAACCTTAGCGATCGGATAGCCCGTAGCCTTTGAAGCAAGTGCGGAGGAACGTGAAACTCTGGGGTTTACCTCGATGACCGCATACTCAAAGCTTTCGGGGTCAAGAGCAAACTGGCAGTTACAGCCACCCTCTACGCCCAAAGCCTGAACGATGTCCAGAGCGGCGGAGCGGAGCATCTGGTATTCCTTGTCGGAAAGTGTAACGGCAGGGGCAATAACTATTGAGTCGCCTGTATGCACGCCCACGGGGTCAAAGTTTTCCATTGAGCAGACGGTGATTGCGTTTGAGTCGCTGTCACGAATGACCTCAAACTCGATTTCCTTCCAGCCCGATATGCACTTTTCAACAAGCACCTGAGTGATCGGCGAAAGCTCCAGTCCGTTTGAGGTGATCTCACGAAGCTCTTCCTCATTGTCAACAATACCGCCGCCCGTTCCGCCGAGGGTGAAGGCAGGACGAATGATCACGGGGTAGCCGATCTCCTCGGCAAATTTTACAGCGGACTCAACATCATTGACAACGGTTGAGGGAATTACAGGCTGATTTATGGACTCCATAGTGTCCTTGAACATCTGTCTGTCCTCTGCCTTGTCGATAGTTTCGGGATTTGCACCCAGCAGCTGTACTCCGTGCTTTTCAAGAAAGCCCTCCTTGGCGAGCTGCATCGACAGAGTAAGACCCGTCTGACCGCCCAGAGTGGAGATAAGTCCGTCAGGCTTCTCCTTCTCGATGATTCTCTTAACTATCGGAAGTGTAAGAGGTTCAATATATATTTTATCAGCCATGGCGTTGTCGGTCATAATGGTCGCAGGGTTGGAGTTGATCAGAATTACCTCCAAGCCTTCCTCCTTGAGGGCACGGCACGCCTGAGTTCCGGCATAGTCGAACTCGGCAGCCTGACCGATAACGATCGGACCTGAACCGATCACCATAACTCTTTTTAAATTAGCTTTAACCGGCATAGTATACGCATCCTTTCAACTTTGTATTCTTAGCCCATTAAGGCCATAAATCTGTCAAATAAGTAAGAGGTGTCAAGCGGACCTCCGCAGGCTTCCGGATGGAACTGAACGGAGAATGCAGGCATATCAAGATAGTCTATGCCCTCGCAGGTGCCGTCATTGCCGTTGACAAAACGCACCTCGGCATTTTCGGGAACGCTCTCATTAACTACGGCATAGCCGTGATTCTGGCTTGTTATGAGTATTCTTCCCGTTTTGACATCCTTTGCAGGCTGGTTGCCTCCCCTGTGACCGTAGTGGAGTTTTTCGGAATATGCACCCTGAGCCATTGCAAGCAGCTGATGTCCAAGGCAGATGCCGAACATCGGTATCTTGCTGTCGCAAAGCTTCTTGATCTCTTCAATAACAGACGGATTCTGTGCAGGATCTCCGGGACCGTTGCTGAGCATAATTCCGTCGGGATCCATAGCGATTATCTCCTCGGCAGTGGTAGAGGCAGGAACAACAACAACATCACAGCCACGCATAACCAGTGCTTCACGGATATGTCTTTTTACGCCGAGATCCATCAGCACTACCTTTTTGAGGTGCTGCTCGCTTTCAAAATATTGGATTTCCTTGCAGGTGACATTCTCAACTGCCTTCTCAATGCGGTATGACTTTATCTCCTGCATATCGCTTTCGAGGTTATCAAGTGAGTAGGTGAGCTTGCAGTTCATAACACCATACTCACGCACAATACGGGTAAGACTTCTTGTGTCTATCTCACACAAGCCCGGAATATCATTATCTTGTAAAAAAGTGTCAAGTAAACCCTCACAACGAAAATTGGAAGGCTCCTGACACACGTTTCTGACTATATATGCTTTAAGGGCAAACTGACCGCTTTCAAAATCGGCAGGAATAACGCCGTAATTGCCGATAAGCGGGAAAGTCTGAATGACCACCTGACCGTAATAGCTGGGGTCGGTGAGTGTTTCAAGATAGCCTGTCATAGCAGTAGTAAAAACAAGCTCTCCCACAGTTTCTTTTTTAGCTCCGAAGGCTTTGCCCTCAAAGATTTTTCCGTTTTCAAGAATAAGGTACGCTCTTGAATTCATAATTCTCAACATTCCTTTCTTAGCTAAAGCATTATGCAGTGTCAGCGGTTTTCATAGGTTTTAAGCACGCTCAACGCAACATCATACTTGCTCTTTCTCAGATCCATCGCCTGACGCTCCAGATAATGGTGTGCCTGCTCCTCGCTCATTCTGAGGTGCTGCATCAGCAGCAGCTTTGCACGGTTTATCAGCTTCAGTGTTTCAACCTGAGTTCTCAGGCGGTCGTTCTGTCCTCTGACCTGCTCGGTGCGTCTGCGAAAGCATTCCTCAAACAACAGATAATGGTGAAACAGCCCTCTGCCAAGCGGTTTTGCAAGTACGGGGATACCATACTTCAATACCCTGTGCTGAACCTCATCTGCCTTTTCCTGACGGACGATAAGCACCACACCCGCAGAGCAGGCACTGCTGCACTCGACCGCAAGCTCAATACCCGTACCATCGGCAATAGGCGTGTTGATAAGGATAAAATCCGGCTTATCAAGGTTAATCAGCTCACAGGCTTCGTCCCTGCAACAGGCAGCTTTAACAGAGGAAAATCCCTCCGCAGTCAGCATTTCTGCAAGCGTTTCAATATTTCCTGTATTTTTTGACACTATCACAGCTTTTTTCATAGCACATCACTCACTATATTTTATACTATAACAATATCAATAATATTCT
>CACYCD010000176.1 GCA_902772755.1 uncultured Ruminococcus sp. | reverse complement strand
TTTTTCATTTTGAAGTTTATTATCAGCTTAACAGATATAAATACCGTCATCAGCACAAGAAGCCCTATTATTATATAGAAGCTCGGTTTTTCGTAATATGCTTTTTCTTTATAGATGTTTATAGTCAGTGTTTTGTCTGCTTTCAGCGAGGGGTCGATCATTTTCATCACAAAGCGATAATCTCCGCCCGGAAGGTTGGTATAGTCGATCGGAGACAACGCTTCACGGTTTACCGTGGTGTAGCCGTCGCTGAATCCTTCCAGACAATACGATACCTGCGGAGAAACAAGCGAGTAGTTGAAAACATATCCGAATATCGTCAGAGTTTTCACGTTGCAGGGAACAGAAAAATTCCCATTTGCATCGGGAAATATCTTCTTTCCGTCAGCTGTGATATACGGCACTGCACCCTTGATGATGTTGCGGAAGTGAACACTGTTTTCGATGTTCACCTTTGTCACGCCGGTGTTTCCTGCAATGTACAGCATACCCTCATCTGTAAGCTCGCTGTACGAGTTTGCAGTCGCAGTGCAGGGCAGACCGTTGGCAATTCCGTAGTGTATGCTGTGCTGTACGTTATTTGCCAGCATTTCCTCCGTGCTGACAATATGTATGCCGTCACTGTTGAGTATCCACATCTCGTCCTTGCTGTTCTGAAACAGGTCAAAATTATTGTAATACGGGAAAGATGTCACAGTGGTTACCTTGCCGTCCTCAGTCATATAGGCGATGGAGTTTCCTGTCACCAGCCAGTATATACTGCGTGTGCGGTCGGGTATTATCTTCATCACAACGCCTGAGCTGAGTCCGTCAGCCTTGCCGATGTTGCGTATATTGCTGCCGTTTATCACACACAGTCCGCCGCCGTCTGTACCCAGCAGAAGGTCGCCGTTTTCACCCTTGCAGACAGTCAGATTCTCAGGAAAGTCAAGTCCGTTTTCCTTGTTAAAAGTTTTTTGCACTTTGCCGTCTTTGATAATACTCAGACCGCCCTTTGAACACACGGCAATACTTCCATCGTCTGTTTCACAGATATTCCTGATGCTGTCAGAGGGCAGCTTGTCATATCGGTACAGCTTACCGCCGTCACAGCAGACCAATCCCATACCGCCCCAGTTACAGATCCACAGCCGACCGTGGCTGTCCTTGGTTATGGAGCGAATACGGGTGCTGCCGAGGATATCCTTCAGATCCTTTGTCTTGCCCGTGTCCTGCTTTACGGGATATTTTGCCTCACTGCCGTCACTGTTCAGAATGATGATACCGCTGTTTGTGCCAATGAACATTTTGCCGTCATAAAGACAAGTGGTGTTGACAACAAAGTCATCAATTCCGTAACGTGAAAACAGATCGGTGAATAAGTTAGGTACAAGCTTCATAACGCCCTGCCGTGATGAGGCAAACCAGTAGTTGCCCTCATAGTCACGGGTGATTTGCCCCGGTGAATCATACATCGGCAAATTTTCAAGAATATGCACACCTGTTTCATCAAGCACACCTGTGCTGTCAACCGAGCAGATCCAGATTTTGCCGTCAATACAGTCAAGATACCGAGCGGATTGTAGGGGAGAGATGTCAGTTTCTGTCAGGTCGTCAAGCTTGTCCCCGATTTTTCCGTGATACAGCGTGTTGCTGTAGGTGCCTGCATAGATCTCGCCCTCGTGTTCGGGGTCGGGGATAATACTCACAGTACCCTTGACAGGGGAGCTTTCACTGCTGATAAAATGCTCAACGCTGTTCTTTTTCAGCGTAAATATATCTCCGCTCTCTGACAGCCCGTAGATCAGTCCGTCCTTACCTGCTCTCAGCTCGTCTACAGATATTCCCGTGATCCGCTTGTCGCTTATCTTGCGTACCTTTCTGTCAGTCTGTACGGTAAATACACCCTGCTTTGTGCCAAGGTAGATCAGTCCGTCACTGTCCGCTGTCATAGCCGAAACGTTGGTTGACGTCAGACCGTTGCTTTCGTTCAAAAAGCTGAACTCTCCCTTTTCCATAATAGCAACGCCGTTGTCGTTTGTGCCGATCCACAGCCTATTGAGCTTGTCCTCCAACAGACACTGCACACCCGAAATACCGACATCGGAATCCGTTTTTTCAAAGGTATTACCGTCATACCGCACCAGTCCGGCATAGCTTCCGATCCAGATAAAGCCGTCCGAGGTTTGCAGAATGGTGTTTGCTTGTGAAGCCGGCAGACCGTTTGTATTGTTGTATAAAACAGCTGAATAGCTGTCCGCCTGCGTAAATGGGTTGAAGTCTGCACTTTGCTTTGCCTTGAC
>CACYCD010000175.1 GCA_902772755.1 uncultured Ruminococcus sp. | reverse complement strand
AGCACCGCCAGCATAACGGAAATTTGTCTTTTTATCTTCATAACTTAACACCTCCTTCACACGATATGAAGGAGGCATTGATATTATTCTGAATACACTCCCATCGGGCAAATTTCCTTGTAGTTGTTCAGCTGTTCATCGTTCTCCGGGTCGGTTGGGATCAGCCCCGTACATTCGGTCGCCGAAACAGCGTTAAGCTCTGTCAGTGTGTCGCTGACGCTGTACTTATCTTTCTTTTTCATTGTTACCACCCTGCAATATTATTTGCAAAAAAGGTAAAAAATATTACTTTTGAATTGACATTGCCAAAAATTGAGATTATAATAGAATATATGGTTAAATATGATAAATGCAGAAGAAAAAACTGGATAACTTTGCTTGATGATGAAGAAGTTGAGTTTATAAGACGGTTTGTGCTTTTGTCGGGTTCTATCAAGGATATGGCTTCCGAATATGGGATCAGTTACCCCACACTGAGGCACAGACTTGACGATTTGCGTAAAAAAATCGCTGAAAGCGACAATACCACAGACGAATATATTCTTTTGGTACAGCAGATGGCGATGGACGGCAGAATAGATATTGAAGCGGCAAGATTTTTGATTCAGGAATACAGATACACAAAGAGGTAAGGTATGTCAAACAATATTATTCTAATAACTATGTTCTCAGCACTGGTTTTTGTGCTGGGAGCTATTCAGATTTTTCTTTCAATGAAAATGCGGACAAAAGCTCTGTTTTTCCCGATCGCACTTTTGCTGATATCTGCTGTGGCGGCGGCTGTCTATCTGTATCCCTATGAATTTAAATCATACGAGCTTATCATGCTTCTTGCATTCAGTATGCCTGCCATACTTATGTTCTTTCTGCACCTTATCACACGTCTTGTGCTGAAGGTCAGAAATCACCCCGAGGACGATATACCCGACGGTACTATCTCCGAATGAACTGTCAAACAAACAAGTGCAGAGCAGATTCAGAAAAATTCCGAATCTGCTCTGCATTTTTTTATTTTTTAGTAGACGGCTCGGTCGAGGACTGAGCCTGTTTTTTTGATTCCTGCTGTTTTTTATCGGTTTCAAGACCGGTATTCAGCATAGAGTTTTTTATCAGAACGTATGAACCGTCAGATATCTTGAAGCTTTTGTAGTCCGTGTACTTGGAGAGATCGGGATCATCCTTTGGCACATAGACAATATTATCCCTGTCGATCGTCTTTACGTAGGTAACGGAAATAGCTTCTCTGAGCATTTCTTCATTTATTGCACCTGCGTAGTTTTCCCTGATAGCCGCATCAACTTCATACAGCTTGGTAAACATCTCCTGCTTTTCGGCAAGGTCGGTTACCTTGCTGTTGAAGGTTTCCATTGCGTACCGATACGCACAGGAAAAAGCTATCGCCGAACACAGTGCGGTGACACATATTGTAAAAGCAAGTGAAGTGCCTCTTTTTTTATTTTTCTTTCTTCTTTCTCTTCTGGTTTTTGCGTTCATAACAATACTCTGTTCTTAAATCAATATTCTGTCATCGGGTCGTATCTGACTCCGTTTAATCTGCATTCATAATGGAGGTGCGGTCCTGTTGACCAGCCTGTTGTACCCACATAGCCCAGGACTTCGCCTGCACTGACTGTCTGACCCACACTTACCACTGCACGTGTGAGGTGGGCATAGATGGTAGCCTTGCCGTTGCCGTGGTCTATCCAGACATAGTTTCCGTAGCCACCTCCGCAGCCACAGGAGCCTGCCTTTGCATAGTTATGTGTGCAGGAGTTGTTCGCAACAATAACTGTTCCGGCATCGGCTGCGACAACTGTAGTACCCATAATACCGCCGTCAGAAATATCAACGGCTCCGTGACCGTAGGATCCTCTGTCCTCACCAAAGTACGAGGAGAGTGTGTAGTGTCCCGGACACGGCCATACATAGGCACCTCCGCCGTAAACCGGGGTGGACGAAGTGTTGTCACTACCGCTGTTATTATTGGTATTGGTATTGTTATTGTTGTTGTTATTATTGCTGCTGTTATCATCGGAATTGCCGTTATCTCTGCCTCTGGGGTTATTGTCTGTGTTGTCACCCTGCTGTGCTTTTTTCTTTGCCTCAGCCTCCTGCTGTTTGCGGAGCATTTCAGCGGCTTTTTTGGCGGCTTCCTTAGCCTTTTTATCGTAATAAGCCTTTATCTCATCATCAAGCGAGGTCATTACGCCCTTGTTCCTCTTGATGGCGTCCTCCTGCTCCTTGTTTCTGGTATAGAGGGTTTCAAGGACCTCTTTGTTTTCTGAAACAAAGCCCTGCAGTTCTTCACGCTTGGTTTTCAGCTTTGCCTGCTCTGCTTCCTGGGTCTTTTGGGTCTTTTGGAGCTGTTTTTTCTCTTTCTTTACAGCGTCCATATCGGTCTGTATCTCCTTAACGAGCTTTTCGTCATAGTTGCTGACATTTCTTATAAGCTCGCATTTGTCGAGGAAATCGCCGAAATCCTTTGCACCCAGGATAATTTCAAGAGAGCTGACATCGCCCGACATATAAATTGTCTTTATCCTGCCTCTGAGGGTATCTATTCTCTCATCGATATCGGCATTAAGCTTTTTTATCTTCTTTTCCTTTGAGTTTATCTGTTTTGTGATCTCATCTATCTTCTGCTGGCTTGTCACAATAAGCTCATTGACAGTTTCGATCTTTCCGAGGAGGGATTCCTGATAGGCTTCCTTCTTTTCGATATCCTTCTGAGTCTTGTCAAGCTCAGCCTGATATTCCTCACTCTTTTGAATAAGCGACTGCTGTTTTTTCTCAAGCTCCGAGATAGTATCCACCGCACTTACGGCAGGCTGACTTTTTTTTTTTTTT
>CACYCD010000174.1 GCA_902772755.1 uncultured Ruminococcus sp. | reverse complement strand
GGGCTGTATGAAAGGAAGTGAGCTTCCGATCATACAGCCCTGATTTTTTGCTAAAAAATATTTTCTCCGTAGGGAAGCTCGCTTCTGTACAGGCTGGACAGCTTGCGTTTTATCTTGTCGGCGGTGGAAAGATACTCGTTTCGGCTGAAATCATCGGTGTAGTCGCTCAGAGAGGTTATCTCCACGCTCAAATCATCAAGATCACTGTGTTCTAAAAAGTAATTCAGCTTCACCTCAGTATTTATCCAGTCATCTTTAAGCTTCTTTGAAAGCAGATCAGCTTTTTCATAATCTCCGCTCGATACAGCCAACTTCGCTTCGTCCAGACTTCGACTGTACTGACCGCAGTATTTTTTCACAGAAATTATCTCAAAGCTGCAAAGCAGTCCGGCAATTATCAAAAACACTCCGGCAAACCACGCTCGCTTCATTTATTATCCCTCCTGATGATCTTGTAATCCCCGTTTCGGTTGGCTGTCATAATAAATACATCTTCAATTTTCAAACCATTCTTCAAAAGAATACTGTCCACCCATTCACGGCTCAAATGGCAGATGCTTATCGAATTTGACAGATACCGTGAATCATTTATCACAACAGCCTCAATCCCCGTATCTGGAATATCTACCCCCAGCTCGCCTGCATTCGGCACTCGCTTGTCGGGTTTTTCCAACACGCTGATATCTCCCGTTGTTTCAACTATGCAGTACTCCACATCATCAAGCGAAAATATCCCCTGCTGTCTGAGCTGTACGCACAGATCCTCAGTTGTCATTCTCAGCCTCCGCATCTGTTCCTGCAAAATCTCTCCGTCCCGTATCACCATCTCAGGAGAACCGCAGACCAGCTTGCGGAATTTTGCGTTTTTCAGCATTGCGACCGAAAATACCAGCTCCAGCGAAATCAGCACAAGTATCGGAACTACTCCCGACAGCAACGGCTGACTTGTGTTTGACATCGGTATCACCGCTATATCGGACATAATAAGCGTGATGACCAGCTCGCTTGCCTGCATCTCCGACAGCTGTCGCTTGCCCATTATCCGCAGTGAGAGTAGTATCAGCAGGTATAGTATAAACGTTCTAATTACTGAGATCAACATAATATCACCGTTACTATATTTCCCATTTATGGATAGGTTAATCACGGTATATTTTAAATTTTTTTCCAAATGCTATATTAGGTGATGTTATGGAAAAAATTTTGACTCAGAACATAAACTTTTTAAAGAATATTTTTGAATTCAGCTCCGACCTGACAGTCAGAGAATTTAAGCTGCGTGACGGAACATCTGCGGCGGTTTTGTCTATGGACGGAATGGTGGACAAAACCGAGGTGACTCTCAGTATAACTGCTCCGCTGATAACGGCGGTTTTTCCCACAGATACGGATAAATTCAGCTATATAAATGACAGGCTGCTTACAAACTGCGAGGTGGCGGAGGTCACGCAGTACGAGGAGCTAATCAGCTATATAATGTCGGGCTTTGCCGTTGTTGCCGTTGACGGGTATGAAAAAATGTCTGCTGTCGGCACGCAGGGCTTTCCTTACAGGGGAGTGACCGAGCCGACCTCTGAAATAGTGTTCAGGGGGAGCAGGGAGGGGTTCAGCGAACCGCTGAAGGTCAATATCACCCTGATCAGGCGACGAATCAAAAATCCCGATCTGGTGTTCAAGTCAATGGAGGTTGGCAGACTGTCAAAAACTCAGATTTGCCTTTGCTATATAAAATCGGTTGTTTCGCATAAGATATTAACAGAGCTTGAAAAACGTCTGCAAGCGGTTGACCTCGACACCGTGCTTGCCTCGGGATATCTTGTGTCCTATCTGACCGACAGAAACAGCCGAAGCGTGTTTTCAACTATCGGTGTTACCGAGCGACCCGACACCCTCTGCGGAAAGCTCACGGAGGGAAGGATCGGGATAATAGTTGACGGCACGCCCGCCGTTATCATAGTGCCGTATCTGTTTATTGAAAATTTTCAGAGCTTTGACGACTACAGCAACCGCCCGTACTTTGCCTCGTTTATCAGAATACTGAAATATATTTCATTTATTTTTGCACTGTATATGCCCGGGCTGTATGTTGCGGTAACTGATTTTCACCTTGAGTATCTACCAACTCCGCTACTCAATCACATCAATGACTCCTTGAGGATAACTCCGTTTCCGCTGGTGGTAGAGGTGCTTTTGGTTGCATTTATGTACGAGGTTATGAGGGAAGCCGGGCTTCGCCTGCCAAAGCCACTCAGTCACGCAGTCAGTATAGTGGGTGCTTTGGTAATCGGTGAAACGGGAGTATCGGCAGGGCTGATATCCGCACCGACCTTGATATTTGTTGCATTCTCGGCTATCTGCTCATACGTCCTGCCTGAGCTGTACGGCACTGTAACCATTTTGAAATTCGGCTATATCATAGCTGGTGGTATGTTCGGCGTGATCGGGATAGTTCTGCTTTCTCTGACGGCGACGGTGAGTGCCTGCTCGCTGAACAGCTTTGGTGTACCGTATTTTTCACCAATAGCACCTGTCTCAAAGGGGATAATCTCCGATAACTTTATCCGCAGTGACTGGCATAAGCTGATAAAGCACAAGATCAAGGTTCAGAACCTGACGGGAGTTGAAACAGATTTTGAAGAATAAAATAAGTTCTTTCCAGTTTGCAGTGCTGACGGGGCTGGCTTCGATCGGCTTCGCAACAATATTCACGGGTGGGATATCCTGCTTTTCGCTGGTTGTCTCCACCGTGCTTGCAATCCTCCTGCTCGTACCGACTCTGCTCCTGCAGACGTATAGAAATCCCGATATTCCACTGCCGTTCAGGATGATCAGCGTATTTTTTGCGGTGCTTATCGGGATATGGCTGCTTGATGAATACTGTGAGTTTTTTACGGAAATGGTAAAAACAGGAATACCAAAATGGTTTATCGGCTTTTTGTTTATGCTCTCAGTCCTCTACCCCTGCATAAAGGGGATAGAGGCGGTGTCGAGGGCAGCGGTAGTGGGTGCGGTGTTTGCAGTGCTTGCATTGGTGCTGATCTTTGTGCTGTTGCCGTGGAAGGATATAGAGTGGATAAACAGTGCCGACCGTAGCTTCAGCCTTGAGCAGAGCATCGGAAATATTATGATGTACACTCCGTTTTTGACGTCGGTGTATTTTTTCAGAAATATTAAGGGTGATAAGGTAAAGTCTGTTATGATACCGGCACTTGTGACTGCGTTAATTTTTACTGCGGTGATGTGTCTTGGAAAAATGCTGAGTGTAAACGAGTATGAGTTTATCTTTTATGCTCTGGCGGAAATATCCTGCCACGTAATGCCGATGGGTCTGTCGGGCTTCTTTATTGCGTTTTCGCTTATCTGCGTATATTTTAATATGGTATACTTTTGTCACAGCGCGAAATCGGCACTGAAAAACAATTCAAAGCTCTTGTCCGCAATTTATGTGGGTGTTGTTTACGGGCTTTCGATGCTGACCATATATAATGAAACGGCTTCAAAAATATTGCAGAATAAATACCTGTTTATCGGTATTTTTGTGTTTCAGGCGGTATTTTTGCCTATTTCCGTTGCAGTGAAGGAGAGAAATAATGAAAAAGCTGAGTAGGATAATAGTTATGCTGATGATACCGGCGGTGAGCCTGATTTTTTCAGCCTGCGGATACAATGAGATAAGCAAAAAGCTGGTTGCGGACGCAATCGTTATTGCTGAGGATGAGCTGTGCTTTGTGATCGACAGCACCGAGGAGGTGCGAGTTTTCAATGTTGACTATACAGACTTTGAATCCGCCTGTGAATCCGTGAAGAAAAAGTATGACTATGAGCCGTTTTTGTCGCATACCCGTGAGATAATCATTTCTACGGATATAAAATTTTCGGACTTGAAAAAGTATATCAAGGAGTTGAAACAGCACAATCAGATATCCCCCGATATGAAGGTCTTTCTTGCCGATGAGGACGTGATCTCAGGCATAATGAAGGGAAGGATAAAAACCGAGATCATCGAAAAAACCCTGAGAAACTGTGATGAATGTGATGAACGGCTTTGCAGATATGATAACCTGTATCACGACAACGAGTTTGCCGTACTGCATATGGGCGACAACTGCGTTACTGTGGAATATGTGACGGTTTAAGCCTTTTATAGAAGCCTTTTGTATAATATGCACAAAAT
>CACYCD010000173.1 GCA_902772755.1 uncultured Ruminococcus sp. | reverse complement strand
TTTTTTCTTGTTTGTGGTTTTCTGCTTATCGGGGACTGTTGTGGGCTGAACCGTTGTTGAGGTCTGCTGTTGTGTTGTCGGCTGAACCGTTGTCAGCTGCACTGTCGTCTGTGTTTCGGACTGAACGGTCGTTTCGGCTGTAACAGGCTCTATTCCCGGGATAGTCGTTATAGCGTCAGTCTCTGACTGTGTCGTTGGCTGCACCGTGATTTGCGTTGTATTTTTAGAGGATTTTTTATTGTCACCGTCATAATAAGAACAACCGCTGACGGAGAGAACAATGACCAAAGCGAGAATCAGCACCGATTTTTTACTCATATTGACACCTCCAAAGCAAATTTATATAATCATCTTTATTCTAACACAGACAAAACAAAAAATAAAGATATATCGCCAAATATCATTGAAAAATAATTTTATATTTCCCTATTCTTTTTGTGCAAAACAGATTATTTTTGCATTGGATTGAAATTGTTGTTTTTGTGTCGTATAATTTATTCAGGGCAATTTATTCATTTTATAAAAAATTTACATTATTTAAAATTCAGGTAGAAATATAAGCTTGTTTGTGGTATAATGAGTTCCTTATTGCATCATAAAAATATTTTTGGGGATACTTGTATTTTTATGTTGTAATTATTTTGAATTTGTATTATACTATAAGTTAGGGTATTTTGATTTTAATGAATTGAGGATGGTTTGTATGTCTGAAAGAAGATCTCCCAATGAAAATATAGGCAGAGAACGCACCCGCAATACGATGTCGGATGAGTTCTACGAAAGATACAAGGGCAAATACGATCCGATCGGTCCTACCGAAAAGCAACGGGAAGAAAGACGAAGAAAAAAGCAGATTCGTATGGAGAAAGCCCGTCGCAGAAGGATACGCAGGATCAAGATGGTGGTTGCAGGACTTTTGATCATAACCGTGGTTGTTTCGATCGTGGTTGGGATCTGTATGGGGATAAAAAGTTGTATGAACGATGATTCAGAGCCTGCCAATGGTTTTAAAACCGTTACAAACACCTCCCCGACCGGTACCGACAGCGAGGCTGTGAACAAGGATAATGTTGACAAAAACGATCCGCTCAGCTTTGTTACCGTAAATATCGAGGACAACGACACCGATGGAAATTTCAGCAGCCAAAACGCAGCCGTCTATCTGTGGGAGGATGCGGCATACGAGATTTTCGGTGCATCGGCAGACAGGAGCGATATATACGCCGACGCCATAAATAAAGCGGCAAATTCTCTCGGTGATGATATCAAGACCTACAGTATGATGGTTCCGCTCCATGCCGAAATGAATCTCCCACAGCGTCTTAAGGATGATGCCGGATGTACCTCACAGTCAGCCAACATCAGCAACGCATATAAAAAGCTGAAAAAAACGCAGCCCATCAACGTGTACAATGTGCTTGCCGAGCATAATAACGAATATCTGTACTTTAAATCAGATCACCACTGGACAGGCTTGGGAGCATACTATGCTTATACTGCTTTTTGTGAGCAGACGGGTCAGGAGCCGATGACGATCTCAGAAGAGGGTACTCATTCGATCGAAGGTTTTACAGGCTCATTCCACACCTACGGCATAGGCTTGGTCGACAGAGTTGATTATTATGACCTTCCCTACAGCACCTCCTGTATGCTCTATATCAATGCCGAGTCAGTCGGTCAGCCTGCCGATATCTACTATCAGAACGAAGACGCAGGAGAAAACAGCTACGGTGTGTTCATCAACGGCGACAATGCAAAGTTCATTATCAGCTCCGACTGCGGAACGGAGAAGAAGATAGCAGTTGTCAAGGAAAGCTTCGGAAATGCTTTCGTTCCGTATCTGTCCGCAAACTACTCCGAGATACACGTGCTGGATATGCGTCAGTCAGGCGTTACCGATCTTAAACAATACTGCAATGACAACGGAATCAACGAGGTACTCTTCATCAACAATATGATGTCAGCCAACTCAGGCGACAGAGTTACCGATATTGAAAATATGATCTCATAAAATATTTTTTCACTGTTGAAGGGAGGTGAATCAATGCTCGCAAAAAAGATCAAGGTTTTTATTTTCGGTCAGGTATCAAAAAATCTGTACACAGGATACTACACGGACGAAAACAACAAAAACTTAAAGGTATATGTTATTTCCGAAAAAGAACTGATGTTCAACGCATACGGTCAAGTTATTGCAACACTGAAAACCGCAGACAGCAATGTATCCCGCTTGGTGGTCAGCTGTGAACACCGTGTTATGTATGAACCGCAGATACGGCACATACTCAAAGCAGCCTCAAATCTGAAGATACTTGAAATGACCTGCCTCTATGAAAAAAGCTGCGGTGCATTGATTTTCTTCCGGAAACGTCAGGGAGTAAGGATCTTGCTGGTCAAAAATCAGAACGGCAGATACTGGAGCTTCCCGAAGGGTCACATGGAGCTGAACGAAACCGAAGAACAGACCGCCGTGCGTGAGATCAAGGAGGAAACCAACCTTGATGTCCAGCTGGTCGAGGGCTTCCGTGAGGTCAGCGATTATTGCCCCTACGGAAATATAAAAAAGAGAGTGGTGTTCTTTCTGGCACGTGCCTTCACAGACGAAGTCCGTGAGCAGCCCGAGGAAATCGCCGACCACATCTGGGTGGATATCCAACAGGCAAAAAAATACTGTACATACGACAACGACCTTCGGGTAATAGAAAAAGCCAATATGCTTATTGCACAAAACAGAATTTAAAAGATGTCATAACGACATCTTTTTGTCTATTTTAGAGATG
>CACYCD010000172.1 GCA_902772755.1 uncultured Ruminococcus sp. | reverse complement strand
ATCTTCTCGGTGTAATATTTTACTTGAGTACTGTAGCTGTTGAGCTGTTCCTCTTGCTGAGTTGAGACACGACAGTAAGCGGCTACTCTTTTTTGACGATACTTGTTTTTGAGCTGACTGTTGGTCTGCGTTGTCGACTCTATGACTTTAACTTTTTTCATCTGATGCTCCTACTCTCTGACCGTTGGTCAGCTGTAATATTATTTTTCCGTTGCTCTGAATTAACACCTTGTCTGCTACTCTGTTGAACAACTCGTGAGAGAAATCCTTGAGCGGCTTTTGATTTTTGAAAATATCTCGGAGCCTTTGCGAGACTATTTTTTCTTCGCTGAGAGAACCGAACTTCATGGAAGCACAGTCCAGTATTTTTTCTCTGAGAGATGTCTTGTCGCTCGTTGTTGATAGAAGCTCTCGGCTGATCTCATTCTCGGCTTTGAGGATTTCAAGACTTGGTTTTTCTTCTGCCCTGCTGACTATGATCTCAGGATCGTTTATGAGCCGATTCATTATTGAAGTTATCTCACTGAGCATATCCTCATCAGACTTCGGAATACTCGTCTTGCAATTCTTGTCCGTACATTTCCACCTCTGCCTGACTTTCTGTTTCCTGTCGGAGTATCGCTTCATCTTAGCTCCGCAGGTAGGGCAGAGCACTTCTTTCTTCATCTGATAAATTCCTATCGCTCTGTCGATGCCGGTCTGTGTGTTGCGGTTAACTTTGGCTTGCTGAACAATTTCAAACTAAGTTTCTTCAATCAGCTTTGGATATTCTCCTTTGCCGAGATAACGCTGATCTTCGATGATCCTTTTTATCTTGTTTTTGTTCCAAGCTGTCACTCCGGGCATATATTCTATTCCCCTATGCGTGAGGCTGTTGGCAATCTTCAAGAGGGATTTGCCGTTGGTGTAATCTTTGAATATTTCTTGTACTACTTCGGCTTCTGCTTTGTCAACCGAAATTGCTCCATTGACATATCGGTAGCCGTATAATATTTTTCTTAGCTTCATGTTACTCTCACTTTCTCAATTATTTTTAACTCTCCGAGCAGTGTGAATCTCAAAGTTTCCCTGTCGATACAGTCTATTCTCTTGACGATCTTATCAAATAGGTCGCAGTCAAATTCGGGGGTAGGTTGGCAGTTACTGACCGTATCGAGTAATTGCTGTAATTCATCAAGCATTTCATCTTCTTCACTTGCCGAGAGCTTTTTCTTTCTCTGCTGTCGCAGTTCATTTATTTTGTTTTGTATCTCGTTGGACTGGGCTGCAAAATCTGCCGCTTTCATCACTCCGCTTTTGTTCAGCTTCGCAAGTACATGATTTTGAGCACTCAGCTGTGCTATCTGCCTGTCTATTTCGTAGATCTCGTTCTGAACATCTCCCCTGCCTTGCAGCTTCTCAAGCTGTTTTATCACAGTTTCTATGATAGCTGTATTGGATTTCAGTCTGTAGGTCAGCAGACTGAACGCCCCATAAACTTTATCTTCTCGGACACGGTTGTGTCCGCAGTCCTTTGAATATGTGTTCACATCTGAGCATATCCAGTAGGCTACGCCTGCTGTTTCAAGTTTTCTGAATGGTGAACCGCATTGTCCGCAGAACAACATTCTTGAAAGTATATATTTGTTCTTCTGCACTCCGCAGTGACACTCACGCTTCTTTTGAAGCAGTTGTGTTGCTTCAAAAGTTTCTTTAGTGACGATCGGTAGGTTGGCTTCTTCAACATAATACTTTTCCTTTTCGCCGTGATTGATTTTGCTTTGGTATGGAAAAATCTCTGTTCTGTACCTTTTTTGAAGAACTGCATCACCCATGTATCTCTCGTTGTTGAGTATGTATGCCACAGTCGTGTGAGTCCACTTCGTGTGTCCTGCTCTCGTAGGCACTTTCTCGTCATTAAGCACATTTGCAATGGCTTGCTTGCCGTTGCCCGACAAGTACATCTCAAATATCCGTCTGATTACTATGGCTTGTGCTTCGTCAATTTCAAGCTCACCGCCGACAGCCTTGTAACCGTAGGGCGGAATGTGAGGTGTGTACTCGCCGTTTTTCATCTGCTCAAGTATGCTCCAACGAACATTCCCCGATATGGCTTCGCTCTCCTGTTGAGCGATCATACCGGGGAAGGTGATGAATATCTCACTGTTCATCTTTGATGTGTCTATGCCTTGTTCCTCAAAGTAAACCGTTACTCCGATTCCTCTGAGCATTCTCAGAGTCGACAGCAATTCCTGCGTGTTCCTTGCAAATCTCGATACCGACTTAACGATTATGCAGTCTACCTTTCCGCTTTCGCAGTCCTTAAGAAGTCTGTTCATTTCATCACGGTTTTTCAGACTTTTGCCCGACAAACCTTTATCTGCATAGACATCAACGAGCTTGTACTCTTTGTGTTCATCGGCATAATTCATGTAATAACGAATTTGAGCTGCAAAGGAATGGAGCTGATCCTCTTTGTCTGTCGACACTCTGCAGTATGCCGCCAGTCGCTTGATTTTCTGTTTCTCCGTTTTCGCCTTGATTTCTGTTACTGTCATCGCTTTTCGCTCCTTTCCGACAAACACAATATCACAATAGTTCGTTACTATCCACTGTTTTTCAGTATCTTTTATCAAATACGGATTTTTCTACACTTTACCTATATTACTGTTCTGCAGCCTTGAAATCACAGCAGATATACCTCACGGAAGCGGTAAAACTCGGCTAACGATTCAAGGACTGCATCTGAATCCGATTGATTTATCAGATCCATCTCTTCAAGCAGTTTCAATATGTTTCTGCTGTAAACATACGATGCCGCATTTACGGCAATACTGTTTTCAGACATTGTTATCACCTCTGAAATAATTTGTGGTCGGTATTTATTCCCGATACCCCCAACCAAGGGCGCACATCAAACGGTCATGCATTTGACTCCATCAGCATTTCAGCTGCCGTGAGGATCTTCCCACGGCTGTCCTCATTGCCTGCGACGGTTT
>CACYCD010000171.1 GCA_902772755.1 uncultured Ruminococcus sp. | reverse complement strand
GTCAGCCACATACTCAACGGGCGTACCCTGGAATCTGTCTTTGCAGTATTCTCTTGTGATGTCGTCAACAGGGAAGATGCCGTTTTTACCGCCGGCTTCTATAGCCATATTTGCAATGCAGAGCCTGTCGTCCATATTGAGGTACTTTATGCCCTCGCCTGTGAACTCCATTGACTTGTACAATGCACCGTCAACACCGATCATACCGATGATATGCAGGATAACATCCTTTCCGCTGACATAGCCCTGTGGCTTGCCGACAAGCTCAAACTTGATAGCGGAGGGAACCTTGAACCACGCCTTGCCCGAGATCATACCGGCACACATATCTGTTGAGCCGACACCCGTAGAAAACGCACCCAAAGCACCGTAGGTGCAGGTGTGGCTGTCAGCACCGATGCACAGAGAACCCGGACCCACCAAGCCTTTTTCAGGCAGAAGTGCGTGTTCTATGCCCATTTCTCCAACGTCCATATAGTTTTTGATATCGTATTTGTCTGCAAAGCGACGTGAAATTTTTACCTGCTCGGCAGCCTTGATATCCTTGTTTGGTGTAAAGTGATCCATTACCATAGCTATTTTGGTGTTGTCAAAAACAGATGATGCACCGTTTTCTTCAAATACATTTATAGCCACGGGACAGGTCACATCATTTCCGAGTACCAGATCAAGCTGTGCTTCTATAAGCTGACCTGCCTTGACCGAAGACAGCCCTGCGTGTGCCGCAAGTATCTTCTGTGTCATAGTCATACCCACTGTGATCATTCCTTTCCTATTTTTACGAAATACATTTTATCATTAAATTTTTATCTTTTCAAGAAATATAACATTTTTGGTATTACTTTTCTGCTATTTAATCAAGTTACGGCTTTGCAGGCTGATTTTTTAGTATTATTCGTCACCGAAGCCGTCCAAGGTGCTTAAACGCACCACTGAATATCCCTCAAAAATCTTTTCCAGCTTTTTTATGTATTCATCATCTATGGAATAGGCGTAGCTTGAGATGGGCTGGATACAGGGGATAATAAAAATTTCGTCCTTGTTCGGGTAGGTTGAAAGTATCTTTATCATATCCTCCGCAGGCACAGCCCGTTCGGTAAGCGACCATATTTCCTCTTGTGTTTTGTTTCTGTTTGTGCCTGCCAATGCACCGCAGTAGTAGGAGTTTTCCGACATCTGCCACACATAGACCTCTATCCCCTTGAAGGTGCCGAGGTCAAAATACTGCGGATACTTCTTCCTCAGCAGGTCAAGCTCGCTCTCCGTCACGGGTACGGTGGTGGTATTTTCGGTTTTGTCATCAGTGACCTGACCGCAGCCGCCAAGTATAACTATGAGAATGAGCAGGCACAGTGCTGTTATCCGTTTCATTTATTATCGCTCTTTTCTCTGAATGCAAAGTAACGCTGTCCTATGTAGTTAAATGCAACGAACAGGCACGAGCCGACCAGCATTGCAAAATTGCCCGAGAACTTGTCCACGCTCCAGCCGAACATCGTCCAGCTGTAGGTCACGCAGAGGTATTTTATCAGCGGTATCGCAATTATGTAGGCAAGGCTGTAGCACACGGCTATATTCAGGGCAAAGCGGACAACGGGACCCCAACCTTTTTCCGTATTTTTGAAGGTAAAGTACTTGTTAAGATAATAGCTGACTATACTTCCCACTATGTAGCCGATAATAGAAGCTGTCCACTCATTGAACCCAAACAGGTTGAACAGCAAAAACTGCAAGCCCATTCCCACAAGGGTATTAAACATACCCACCAGAATAAACTTCCAGAATTTTATGTCAAAAAAGCTCTTAAAAAAATTCCCCATTGTCATTTGTCCTTTTTCTTAATGTTTGTGCGGTGTATAATGTAAATCGGTCGGTTTTTGGATTCTATAAAGATACGTCCGAGGTACTCGCCGATGATGCCGAGCGAAAACTCGATTATACCGCCCATAAACAAAACTATCATCAGCGTAGTGGCATAGCCGGGTACGTCAATGCCGAAAATAGCGGTCTGTATCAGCGTTATCAAAATGTATATCAGAGAACCGATAAAAATTACTACTCCCAATCCGCTGATAAACCTAAGCGGAGCTACCGAAAAGCTGGTTATGCCGTCAAGGGCATACCTGAACAGCTTGCGAAAATTCCACGTCGTCTGCCCCAGCTCACGGTCAACCGTCTGAAATTGAAGCCACTTTGTATTGAAGCCGACCCAGCTGAACAGACCCTTGCTGAACCTCTGGACTTCTCCCAGCTCCAGAATCGAGTTCACCATCTGACGTGTCATAATGCGGTAATCAACTGCACCGTAGGGCATCTTGACATCTGAAAGGAAGTTTTGCAAGCGGAAAAACAGCTTTGAAAAAACTCCCCTGAACTTGCTTTCGCCCTCTCTTGCAGTACGCTGCAGGGCACAACAGTCATAGCCGTTTTCAACGACCTCACGTATCATTTCGGGGAACATCTGCGGCGGGTGCTGGAGATCGGCGTCCATCACG
>CACYCD010000170.1 GCA_902772755.1 uncultured Ruminococcus sp. | reverse complement strand
TACGTTTTCAAGGAGAAGATACTTAGGTCTCTTAGCTTCGGCAAGCCTGACGATCTCAAAGAACAGTGTTCCTCGCGGGTCGCTGAAACCTCCCCTCTCTCCTGCAATGCTGAAGCTCTGGCACGGGAAGCCTCCGCAAATGAGATCGATCTCAGGCATATCCTCTGCTTTAATTTCTCTGGCATCTTCAAAAAACACTTCCCCCTCTGTGTCATACATGGCTTCGTATGCTTTTCTTGCATACGGGTCTATTTCACAGTATCCTACGCACTCAAAGCCTCCAACGGCTTCAAGCCCTGAGCGGAATCCGCCTATTCCTGCGAACATATCAAAGAACCGGATCGGCATAGGTCATCATCCGAACCGGTTCGGTTTAGTCATCACCTCACATTTTCATTTCATTGTTGGTCTGTTCCGTGTTTTCTTCATCAATTTCCTGCTCAGTGAGCGTGCGGAAGCTGTCCTCTCCGTAAACAAGTCCGAGAGAGCTTCCGTTGTCCCAATCAACATGAACAGTTCCCACGTCATCAACTGCGATAACAGTACCCCTTGTTCCGTGCGGAACAGGATTATACGGGTCGTTCATGTCAAGGCACTCAACTCTCGTACCCTGTGGATACGCTCTTTTGAGAAATTGTATTCTGCGTGCTTCTCTGTTCAAAATTTCATCTCCGTTTCTGTAATTTATTTGTTTGCCGATGCCTATGTAGGCGATCTGACACAATACAAAAATCATCACCCCCTTACAACAGCGAGACCAAGAGATTTTATCAGCAGTGCATTGCACACGCAGATGAATTCTCTGTCGCTGACATAACTGTTATCAGAAACGCCCCGAAGCGGCAAGGGCTTTACACCTGTGCGTATTGCATTGGCAAGGCTTATCAACACTCTGTCCCTGTAACTAAGATCCGAGATCAGACTGATAAAGCCTTTAGGCGTATGCACGATGCTTTCAAATATTTGCGGTCTGATAGTCAGAAGATATATAGCCGCAAGCAGTTCCTTGTCACTCTTGGACACTGCTTTTACGGCTTCGTTGAAGCACTTTTTGTGTGCTTCATCCTTGAATCTCAGGTCGCCTTTAAAATTCAAAAGTATTGCTTTTATACGCTCGTTGAACGGATAGTACAGATATCTGTGCAAAACGGTCTTTATCAGTTCTGCCGTTGTTACCTGACTTTTGGCTATCTTCTTTGAAATATCGGGACACTTTGCTTTCCGGCAAGTACTGAAACTCTTTTCAAAGTTTACGCAGCTCTCACAGCTTTCGCATTTCTCCCACACCTCTCTCCTGCCGAAATTCGGCACTCCCTGCATTTCTTTTTCCAGCCGCTGCAGTGACGGGTCGCTTGTAAAGTACATAATTATCCTTTCATTTCTATTTTTTTACATAGTCAAAGAACAATCATCCTCATCGGGTAAGTATGCTGTCTGTTCAGCGTCACTGCCAAGAGAATGAAGTATATTATTGAAGTCCTCAATACTATTGCAGTCACGAATGCCATAATTAGCACATAACTGCTGATAATCGGATAAATCTTCATCAGTACATATGCTATCGTTGAGCGACAGCCACGCTTTTCCTTTATCCCAATTCACGCAAAGCGAGGTTGGATAACCGCCTGTCATGTCACATTGAAAATCTTCTGAAATATAGATGTTATCCTCTTCTTCATTTAAAATGTTCATTTTTTGAATAAATTCATCATAGCTCATATATCATCCTCTCATTTCTCCGATAACAAGAAAACGGTCAAAGCCTCCGCTGCCATTCGATATGCACGTCACAAGGACAAGTTTTTTCCTGCCGTCCTCGATGTATATATCTCTGCTGTCCGAAGGTCTGACCGTTTTTGTTTCGGTTACCGTGTATTTGATTGTTTTCCAATAATTTTTGATCCGCACAGTATCGCCCTTTTCAAGACTGCGGATGTTGTCAAAAAATATTCTGCCTATATATCCTGTGTGTCCTGCGAGTACGCTGCAGCTGCTGTCATCACCAATAGGAAGTGAAGTCAAGGTCAGGTGAGCCGCTCCGCAGGACATATGGTCGTTCTGTGTTCCGAGATACATCGGAATTTTTAAATCAATTTTCGGAATATCTACATATCCGTAAATGCCGTCATAGATACCGTATTTGCTGAGATAGAGAGCAGGCTTGCTGAATGCACTGTTGCTTAACAAGATATCCTGCTGCTTATCCCTGATCTTTTGGTTGTAAGTTTTGCTGTCCTTGAATAATCTGTCAACATCTATCTTTAAATAGTCTACACCAGCATCTTCCTTATCAATGATATATTTCTGTTCAGGATTTTTCCTTACAGTTTTGTCTATTTTTCGGTTTTCATTTATGATCTCCACACGCCTGTCGAAGTCCTCGGCGATCTTCTCGGCTTCGATCTTGCCAACTGTGTTAGATATCGGAGGAAAAAGCACCAAGATCAAACCGCCTATCAATGCTGCAAATGCAAAAAAGACAGCTAACTTTCTAATTTTCTTTACCACGCATCTTCCTCCAAACTATCAGCATAATAATGCCGAAAACTGCTGCGGCAGCTATTTCAGGCACAGGATCATGTGTATTTTCCTTTGTTGTTACGGTTTTTGTTCTTAGGGTTTTCTTTGCTCTTTCACCTGTAACAAGGAGCCTGTGAGTATTGACCGAATACGGATAACAGGTGCAGAGTGTTACCAAATCTTTGTCCTGCTGAACCTTGAGCTTTGAGCTGTCATCGGGTTTTACAATATTGATCTCCACAACCTTGTATTTCAAAGTTTCATCAAGTATCTTTATTTGAAACTCATCGCCTTTTTTAAGCTCGTCTATGTTATCGAAGAATTTCTGTGACGGATATGCCGAGTGTGCCGAGATCACCGAGTGAGTGCCTTTGCCGCCTATCGGGAACGATGAACGCTTTGTGTGTATCGCTCCCATTGTCAGGGCATTCGGCTTTGTTTCGTGATATATCGGCAGTTTTACGCCGATCTTGGGGATTTCGATGTAGCCTATCAAACTGTTGTCAAAGTCCAGAATATCATCGTAGGATTCCGACAGGGCTTCATACTCATTTGTAACATCTCCGTTATCAAGATAGTACTCCGTTGCGATAACCTCGTTATATGCTTTGGCTTTTGAGAGTATAGCCGACTTCTCTTTTTCGCCAATTAAAGATACTTCGCTGTTATACTCATCGATATGGCTTTCATTGGTGATCTCATTTACAAAATTGCTTACAAACGGATACGCCGTAACTGTCAAGCCGCAGAGAAATGTAAGTATCAGCAGAATATGTATTGCTTTGTTTTTCATCTTTTACTCACCGAGCGGAGCATTTCTGCCCCGCTCATAATCATATTATTTATCATTTTTGACTTTCAGAAAAACAACCAGTCCCAAAAGAACAAGAACTGACTTCACAATTGCTTTTTTCATTTAGTTACCTCTTGACTTTCTCTTTGTAATCTTAAGCACCGTGAACATTACTCCGCTGAGAAGCAGAAGTGCGGCTCCTGTGCCGTAAACCAGCTCTACTCTGCCGCCTGTTTTCGGGAAGAAAACCTTTGTGTCGGTAACGGTAACAGTAGCTCTGCCCTGTGCCGGACAGTGTTCAACATATGTGCCGTT